>JAWOGE010000016.1:0-8874 GCA_046497165.1 bacterium
CCTCCCTCGAATGGACATTCGTCAGTCGGACGAGTCTGGATGTGATTTATCAGAACGTGCAGTCGCTCGGGCGCTTCTTTTATTTGATAACCGGCGCAGTTTTTGTCCTGGTCCTTGTACTTCTTGAAGCGATTTTTACAATTATCTCTAAGAATAAGGTTGCCAGAAACAAGGAAATAGCTGAAATTATGGGAGTGAGTAAAGCAACAGTTACCGGGATTATAAAAAAACTGGGAAAAAAAGGACTTGTTGACTATGAAACCCACGGTTACATAACTTTGACGGAAAAAGGAAGTGCTCTTGCAAAAAAAATTGATGAAAAACATAAGCTGTTTTCAATGTTTTTCGGCGACATACTGGGACTTTCAAAAAAGGAGTCTGAAAAAGTTGCCTGTCTCGTGGAACATGCTGTCAACGGAGAAGCCTATGTCCGGTTTAAAAAGCTTATAAAATCGATACAGAGCTGTAAAAGTAAAGACAAGGTTGAATTTTCATGTTTCCCCGGAGAAGATTGCAATGAATAAAATAGATATCAGAAAAATAGTTACCGGTCCGGTTCAGACCAACTGTTATGTTGTGACTTCAGAAAACAGGGCAATTATTATTGATCCCGGCAGCGAAGATGAAGACATATATGAATTTCTTGAAAATAAAACCCTTGATTATGTATTTCTGACACATTCTCATTATGATCACATAGATGGAGTAAACAGTGTTCTGGAGAGATTTCCGGAGGCTGAGCTTGCAACACATAGTTTGGAAAAAGAGAGTCTTGTTTCTCCTGAAAAAAATCTGTCTGTTTTTATGGGAGCTTCCTGTTCGGTGAAAAGAGAAGTTGACATATTACTCGAAGACAGAAGTGTCTTAAATTGGAACAATACCGAAATAGAAATTATCCATACTCCCGGTCACACAATTGGAGGTGTGTGTTTCTATCTGCATGAACAAAAAATTCTTTTCTCCGGAGATACTTTGTTCAGAAACGGAGTGGGGCGTTCTGACCTTCCCGGAGGGAATCATTCTGTATTGATGAAAAGTATTCGTGAAAAACTCATGAATCTTCCGGATGATACCGATGTTTATCCCGGCCATATGGAAAAAACCACTATCGGACATGAAAAGAAGTATAATCCTTATATCATATAACAGTGACTTACTTCAAATCGGATAGGAGTCGGTTTTGATTTTTTTTCTGTTTGCAATTTTTGGAGGGGTTTTAACTCCGGATATTATGGAATGTCTTGTAAGTAAAGGCTTTTTTTATAGAAATGTATCTGTGGAAAAAATTAATTCATGTCCGGAAGCTTCTTTTTGTGTTGAAAACAACGGCAATTCATATCTTATAAAACAGAGGGACAGCACCAAAATTGATATTGTTGAAAAGAAAAGAAAAATAGAAATTTCTGTGGAACCGGATTCAAAATATGTTGCCTATTACATTTATGTGCAACGGAGATGGAAGGTCAAACGATCCAGAATAAGAAAAAAGAATCTGGTTTTGTTGAATAACGGAGAGATAAATACAATACAGATAAGCGGAGTAGGGGTTAACGGTCTTGAGATTTTATATCAGAAAACAATAAAAAAATCTTCCGAGATCCCTTTTTACGGGAGTATAATCAAATCATTAACACATCTTCGCAAAAAAGCTGGAATTCCGACTTTAAAAGAGGATGCATCTCTTTCTGAAGCTGTTCAACATGCCCGTGTCCGAATGAAAGATAAAGGTCTTGTGCATATAACTTCCGAAAATGGGAATATAAGACATTCCGGTCTTAACAGAAAAGCTGTTGGAGAAAATCTTTTTGTTGCAGTATCAGAAAAAAGAGCCTGGGAACTTCTCCAGAATTCACCAGCTCATCTTTACAATATGCTTAATCCAGTTTTCAGGAATGTTTTTATAAGTATTGAAGAGAGAGACGGTATGAAATATGGAGTGATACTTTTTTCGGATTGAATTTAACCTGAATCGTTCGACTCTCTCATTGAAAAATGAAAAAGCTTTCTGTTCATAAGGAGTTACAAAAATCGCCGATTAACCTCCGGGTGAACCTCAGATTTTGTGTAACCCTTCTGAATCAGAATTCTTTCCCATGTTTTCTAACTCAGAATCGAACGATTCAGGTTTAATAGACTCAGGACGAATGGTATTTTTGTATGAAACAATACTTTACATCCTGTATTTTTTTGATATTATGAAATTAAGGTCAATTCATGGAGGATGCGTTGTATAGAATACTCTTCTTGTTTTTAATGTTTTTTTTCTTTGTTTCCGGATGCAAAGACGAATACAAACATAAAAATTTTTTTACAAGCGGTGAAAAAACCGAAACGGGTTTTGTCTGGAAAAGAAAATCTGTAACAGCTGAAAAAATATTGAAGGATTATTCCCGGGAACTTGTTTTTGAGGATGATTTTGATCGTCACAGCATTGGAGATGATTGGTATGCTCAGGGTGGAGCATGGAACATAATAGAAGGAAAACTTTTCTCCTCCATTGCCAGAAACCGGAACCTGGTGTTGGCCAAACATCCGCTTCCTGAAAATTGTCTTGTTGAATTTGAAATTAAAAGTGAATCCGATGCGGTGGATATGAAGTTTAATATGTACGGAACAGGTGAGATAAAAGAACATGGAGACGGATATGTCTTTATAATGGGCGGTTGGAACAACTCGGTTTCTGTCATAGCTAAAAATCATGAACACGAAAAGAATCGCGTAGAAAATCGTGATAAAAGATGGAGTAAAGGCCGTACTTATCGTATTAAGGTTATTCGCATCGAAAAAAGGATATATTGGTTTGTAAACGGCAACCTTTTCCTTGTTCGATACGATGAAGAGCCACTTCTTCCTTCACACGGGTATGATCGTTTCAGTTTTGCCAACTGGGAAAGCTGGGTTCTTTTTGACAATCTCTCCATATACAGACTCATTGAAAAATAGATATGTTTACAGCTTTCGAAGGCATTGACGGGAGCGGAAAAAGTACCGCCGTCAGAGGAACAGTAAAAATATTATCTGAAAAATTCAATTGTATTAAATTACCGGTTGTTACTGCTGAACCCACAGGAGATGAAACGGGTGTTTTTATAAGAAAAAGACTTTCATCGGGAAAAAACGATGTTTTTTTTAACAGAGAGATGGCTCTTCTTTTTGCTGCCGATCGCCTGCACCATACAAACACTGTGATAAATCCTGCACTCGAGAATAACACGCCCGTTATCTCGGACAGATATCTTTTTTCTTCCCTGGCTTATCAATCTGTTTTCATCGATTATGAGTGGGTTAAAAATATAAACAAATTTGCTGTTGTTCCCGATGTGACTGTTTTTATAGATGTTTCAATTGAAACTGCTGTTTCCAGAATAGAAAAAAATCGTGCAAATCTGGATTTGTATGAAACGGCTGATTTTTTGTCCCGTGTTCAAAGGCAGTACAAGCACATTCTTGATGACTACAAAAAAGAAACCGAAGTGATAGTTGTGGATGGTAATGGCTCCGAAAGCAGTGTTCTGAAAGAAATAGAGTTGAAACTGCTTCCATTTTTTGAAGATCAGATGAAGGGAGATGTTCATGGTAAAAGCTGTTAAGGGTATGAATGATATTTTTGGGACTGAAGGATATCGCTGGCAGAGAATGGAGGAGGATATCCGCCACATAGTGTTTTCTCAGGATTTTGAAGAGATAAGAACTCCGCTTGTTGAAAAATATGAACTTTTCGATAGAAGTGTCGGTGAGGACAGTGATGTTGTTCAAAAAGAGATGTATGATTTCAAAGATAAAAAAGGTCGTCATATTGCACTTCGACCTGAGGGTACTGCTGGAATTGTCCGTGCTTATGTGGAGCATCGTATGGATCTCGAAAAACCGGGCCCCAGAAAACTTTTTTATTTCGGACCTTTTTTCAGATATGAGAGACCGCAAAAGGGAAGATATCGACAGTTTCATCAGTTCGGGCTTGAAATATTCGGAGATTCCACGGCTGAAATGGATGCCGAAATGATTTTTACAGCTTCAAGAATAATGAAACATTTTGAAATAGACCATGATATAAAAATAAATTCAATAGGATGTGATTCGTGTAGACCGGCTTATCGTGAAAAGCTCAAAACTTTTTTTGAAAAACATGTGGATGAACTTTGTGAAAACTGTCGAAACAGGCTGCATACAAACCCACTCCGATTAATTGATTGCAAAAAATGTGAACCTTTTAAACGCTATGATGCTGTGCCCCTGACGACTGATCATATCTGTGATTCCTGCAATGAAAGTTTTGAAAAACTCAAGAAATCGCTGGAAATATTTAAGGTCAGTTACAAAATTGATCCTTCAGTAGTCAGAGGTCTTGATTATTATACAAAAACCGCTTTTGAAATAACTGCCGATACTGACGGTGCCCATAACAGTATCGCAGGCGGCGGAAGATATGATTCACTTGTAAAGGAACTAGGAGGCCCCGATACTCCTGCAACCGGTTTTGCAATAGGTCTGGAAAGACTTTTTGATCTCATTTCCGATGATTTTTTTGCAGGTTCTTCTCTTTGCTCTGCATACACTCTTGATGAATCCGCCACACCCGATCTTCTTCATTTTGTAAAGCATATGACACATCATCCTTTGCGTATCACTGCTGATTATATCCCGAGAAAAATGGGTAAAGCTCTTAAAAAAGCTGATAAAATTAATGCCCGCCATATTTTTATGTTCGGAAAACACGAAGTTGAAAACAAAACTGTTCTTTACCGGGATTTGAAAACTGGAGAGCAGAGGCATTACAAGCAGCATGAAGTCATGAAAATTGTAAAAGATACAATGGAAAAAGAGATCCGACATCTGTCAAAATAGTTCAAAATCTTAGATATGTCCTTAAAACAACTTTACTTTCTCAAAATGTGGTTTTATGCCACGCATTTTCCCACAGAAGTTTGGCAACAAGAAGGTCAAAGGGGGTGTCTATGTTTACAGCCGAAAAATTATCAGTCATTACAGGTTCATGAGAGGGTGGAATCAATGTTCCCGTTTCATAGGGAAGGTTTTTTCTGAAAGCATAGATGGAGCCGTTTCTGACAACTACGCAGCTTGTTTCCTGTCTTCTCAGTGATTTAGGTTCTTTGACAATATCATGAACACGATTCTTCCTTATGATTTTCATGCGGGATGGATGTTCCTGTGCAGGGGAGTATGTAGTTGCCGCTTCTGCACCTTTTTCCATTGCATCGAGTACGGATTTGAAGTCTTTATCTCTTCTGAAAGGGGAGGTGGGCTGAAGAAGAAACACCGATTGAAAATCACAAATTTTTTCGTACTCTTTTATGGCATGAAGAAGAGTATCCAGGGTGGTGGCGGTGTCAGTTGCAAGGTGTTCAGGTCGCATAAACGGTATTTCTGCTCCATATTTGACAGCTTCTTCGGCAATGGTTTTATCATCGGTATTTACAAAAACATGTTTGAAAAAACCTGCAGTATAAGCTTGTTTTATGCTGTGAGCAATAAGAGGTTTTCCGCCGATCTCTTTAAGATTTTTTCCGGGAACTCCTTTGCTTCCACCTCTTGCGGTAATAATAGCGATGTATTTGTTTTTCATGCGGTCTTCCCCAGTTGATTTTCTCTAATAAGGATATCAGTTTTTACCGTAAAACCCAAAATTTTTTCAAAGAATCAAAAATTTTGCAGATTTACCCCTGCCGGAACTCTTTTTTCAGAAGTTTTTCAAGGAGATCAGGCAACGAGACCAAAGAGATTGCAGACTGGCGATCGGACATTGCATAAGGAATTATGAGATTGTCCTGATGAATCAATGCGCCGCAGCTATATACAACATTGGGTACATAACCGGAGCGGGTTTTTTCTGTTGACTGAATGAGCGGTTCGCTTAAGCGCCCGAGAATTTTTTCAGGATTTTTTTTATCCAGAAGCATTGCTCCTATGGAATATTGTCTAAAAGCTCCGACTCCGTGTGTAAGTAGAAGCCATCCCTTTTCTGTTTCGATTGGAGCACTGCATGTTCCTATTTTAAGAAATTCCCATGAATAAATGGGTTTCATAATAAGTTTGGCTTCGTGCCAAAAATGGATTTTGTCTGAATACATAATAAAAAGGTTTTCATTATCTTGTCGAGATATCATGGCAAAACGACCGTTGATTTTGCGTGGAAAAAGAGCCATGCCTTTATTGACTGCTGAATTTCCATTTAAAGTTGTCATTTTAAAATGTTCGAAGTTTTCGGTTTCAAGCAGCTGCGGGAAAATTTCTTTGCCATTATATGCGGTGTAGGTTGCCAAATACCTGTGATCTCCGTTATCATCTATAAAAAGAGTGAACCGTGCATCTTCAATACCATTCTGCTCGCTGGGTGAAAGTGGGAATAGGACTCTCTCAGATAGATGGGTTGCGTGGGCAAAGTCTGCTTCGTAATTGCACTTGGCCAGCCATTCCATTTTTTCAATCGTAAATTTTTCAGATTGATTAAGAGATTTTTGATTTATAATAGAGCAATTTGTTTTTGATAGAAGCTCATCAAAAGTAAATTTATTGGGAATTGCATCCAATATCAAACTTGAACACCTGTTTTGAATACCCATTTCACGCAGTTTACGGGTAAAAACAGTTTTGTTGTATACAGCGTCTGTTTTCATTTCAGCTGCTGAAGCAAATAACGAAGAGTCATCAATTTTTATATTGCAATTTTTATCAATGACTCCTGATCGGAAAGCTAATGAAGAGATATGTCCTTCTCCTGTAGCACGCAAAGATATTATAAATCTGAGCGATCCTTTTGCCAGTTTTGACTGATTAGGATGAGGAATTATTGAGGGGTTAAATAGGGCTGCTGATTCAAAAGAATATTCCGAGCAGAAAAAAGATCCTGTTAAAAGTCGCCTGTCGTGGGAGATATCAGCATTTACAGAGATGTGTTTGCGAACTGTTTCAAATTGATTTTCCAGTATGAATTCAAGATTATGATGCCGATGTGAAAACTTCTTAAGAACATTTTCTAGTTCTTTTGAAACTTCGGTTTTTTTTAAGGATAAAACCCTTGAAATAATTTTTTTTATCCGAGATTTGTTTTTAGATATACGGGAACGCAAAATTACCCGGTGTTCATTTGGAGCAAATACAATTCCAGTGTTTTTTACAATTTCGTTTACATTTTCTTTTGCAGTATTTTTTTTTATCATTGGGATATTGGCTCCTTAAAGCTGTCGATGGTGTTTTTAATGTTTGTCATTTCATAAAGAGAAAGCAGAAATGCGAGAGTTGATTCTGCTCCCTGATTGCGATTAATTCTGTCCACATGAAGTCCATCAAAACATCCGCCGTTTGTTGGATTATAAAGCAGAATTCCAAGATCATTTGCTCCCAGAAACCATCGGAATGCTTTTTTTGCTTCCATATACCATTGATTTTCTTTTGTGATCAGATATGCCCCGAGACAAGCTGAAACAGTGGCATATGCTTCCGTCGGTTGTTGGTCAAACAAAGGTTTTTCAGCTCCTTTCTCAAAAACCATGTCGGAACCAACGGGTTGGAAGTGTCCGCGAGAAGAAGTTTGTAAAGATACGAGCCATTTTAAAGAATCAAGTCCGACATTTAACATGTTTTTATTTGAAAGACAGTTTCCTGCTAATATAAGTGAATGCGGAATTTTTGCGTTATCATAGCTCAACACCGGTTCAAACCAGTTCCAATTCAAAGAGTTGTTTTCTTCATAGAGACGCATAAGATGATTTGCCAGTATTTCCATGGTTTTTTTTGTGGTTCTGTCCCCCGGGAAACGCTTTTGATGATTGTAACAGCCAATAATAGCAAAAGCCCATGCACGGGGGGATGAAAATGAAAGAACAGAAGATAGTGCCTTTTCAAAAATTTCCGTTGCCATTTGCGAAAACCCATTATTCCCCGATTGGCTTATACATACACCGAGAGCCCATACAGCCCTTGCGTGACAATCTTCTGAAAATGATTTGTCTATCCAATTTCTTTGAAAAGAGAGAAAGTTTCTGAATCGTTCCGTTTTCTCGTTCCATGAATATCTTACGAATCCCAGAAAAACACTTGTAAGGTCTTCGAGTTTAGAGGTTTTTATTGTTCCGAGATTTTCCAGGGAAACTGAAAGAATAAGTGCTCTTGCATTATCATCTGTACAGTATCCTTCATCAAAATTGGGAACATTGTGTCGGGCATGTTGGAAAACACCGGTATAATCGGTCATTCGCATAAGATGATCAAGTTTAATTTCGGGAAGAGTCGGAGGATGTTTGTCTACAGTCAGCATTGAAATCTTTTTACTTATGGCGGAAGGTCTTTCTCTGCGGGCTTTTTCGAAAATGTCGGAATACATCTTTGCCGTTTTTTTCCATGTCATTTCCCGTCCGAGCAAAAAAGCCTTTTTCCTAAGAGCATTGCGCTCATCAGGGTTGTTAAGGAGTCTCAGCACAGCTTTTGTGATAGCTTCAGGGTTTTTGAAGGGAACGAGGATTCCGTTTCCGTTGGCAAGTAATTCTTCTGCATGCCAGTAAGGAGTTGAAACAACTGCATTTCCCGATCCAAACGAATATGCAAGAGTTCCTGAAGTGATTTGCTTTTTTTCAAGATAAGGAGTCAGATAAATATCCGTAAGTGCAATCAATTCTTTCAGTTTATCGATGGAAACGAATTTATTGTAAAATATCACATTTTTTTTAATGCCGAGCTCCTCTGCCATAATTTGCAATGAAAGCCTGTATCTTTCACCCTCATACCTGATAAGATTGGGGTGTGTAACTCCGGCAACAATATATACAACATTCGGATGATGTTTAATTATTTAAAAAAATGTAAAAAATCGTAAGAAATCCAGGGGTAAAAGGGAGCTTGAAATCATCATGATGAATG
>JAWOGE010000046.1:0-6243 GCA_046497165.1 bacterium
TTCAGAACTTGCTTTTTTAAGTCCACTCTCGGAGCCCGGTCGGTCTAAGGTGTTGAGAAAGATTTTTTCATGGGGGATTTCTGAGATTGCACTTTTTATATCTCCGAGGGCTTTTTCCGTTATGTTTATGCCCGGCAGAACAAACACTTCAATCCACAGACTTCCTTTGTAGTTCAATGAGAATTCACGGATGCCTCCGAGAACTTTTTTTATGTGAAGTGATTCTTCAGGTCGGTTTATTTTCTTGAATATTTCTTCACTACCTGCATCTATGGACGGAAAAACAAGGTCTATTCCGTAACACTCTTTTCGCACATCTTCTCTCCATAAAAGTGTTCCGTTTGTCAGAAGTGCTGTTTTAAACCCCGGATAGTTTTTTTTAATAAAATCGTTTATCTGTCCCAGACCTGAATACAGTGTGGGTTCACCGGCACCTGAAAAAGTTATGTAATCAATAGACGGTTTTGTTGAAAGAAAAGAGTCCAGTTCAGCTGTTATTTCATCCGGAGATATAAATTTGCATCTTTCAGTGCTCAAATTTGTGGTTGGACCGGACTCACAATATACACAGTCAAGGGAACATGTTTTTGCGGGAATAAAATCAACGCCCAGCGAAACACCGAGTCTTCTTGAGGGGACAGGACCGAAAAGATGTTTGAAGTCAGTCATTTTTCATCTCCTTTTCAATTTTGGAAAAAGATATGTGATTTATGTAAAACCAGGCAATCCCTATGATTGTGACAGGAATTATCTGAATTCCATGCAGAACCACAGCTGCGGCCATGGATTTTTCATATGTTACGGAAAAAAGCTGCATGGTTGAAACTACGGCTGCCTGAAATACGCCGAGCCCGGCCGGAGTGGGTGCCACAAGCATACCGAGATTTACAGCACAGAGCATGTAAAAATAGGCAACAAAAGGGATGTTGATGTCAAAAGCTCTGCATATTAAAATATAAACAACAACCTCCGTAAGCCAGACTGCGACGGAAAGTGCTGTGATTTTAATAACACGGAAAGGTGAATTAAGGGAGTTTGCACCTTTGAGAAATTTTTCAATCATGGAAAATAACAGTTTTATGAAACCTGAAAAACGCTCTTTGAGCTTGATGGTAAAATTCAGAGGGGTTTTTGAAAAGGAACCGTAAACAAGAAAAATGAAAATTGTAAAAAACAACAGACTGATTGCAATGGCATATCCCCCGGCACTTTTAGGAAAGGGGTGAAAAGCGGTTGTAACAGCTATTATGATTACAAGCGTCAATCCGTCGAAAACTCTTTCTACGAATACAGATGCAAAGGCGGAAGTTCGGCTTATTCCGTTTCTTTTTCCTAGAAGATGAGCCCGGCATAATTCTCCAAAGCGCATTGGGAAAATATTGTTCGTCGCATAACCTGCAAAAAGAAGTCCCGTGGTTTCTCTGAGTTTTGTGTGCTTTATATGGGAAATAAGGCTCTGCCAGCGTTTTCCTCGGATGAAAAAGGAAAGAAGATAAATGATTACGGCAGAAAAAACATAAGCTTTACGGCCTTTTATGATGTGATTAAAAAAACTTTCCCAATTAATATCATGAAAAAGATATAGTACAAGTATTAGAGAAAATAGAACCCCTGCCAATGTTTTCAATTTTTTCATGGTTGCTTGCCGGATTCGGGATTGTCAATAAAATCCTTGAGAAATCTTTCCACTTTGGAAAGCTCTTCTTCAATTTGATTCAGACCTTCATCCAGACCGTCCTTTATGTTCTTACTGGCCATTTTTTCCAGTCTTTCCGAAAGCTCTTTAAGTTTTTTCGCTCCCATATTTGCGGAATCTCCTTTTATGGCATGAGCATGTATTTCTATGTCCTCAATATCTTTTTCAGAAGGATTATTAATCATTGAAGCTATTGCTTTTATGTGCCTTTTAGAATCTTTAAGAAAAATGGATACAAGTTCTTTTTTGTATTCTACATCATGCTCGGCTGTTCTGTTCAGGCGTTCTGTATCGACGATTTCAATTTTTTTGTCCGATTCTGTTTCATATTTTTTTGCGGAGGATATAACAGTTCCGTCAACATAGGTTTTCAGAGTGTTTTTAAGGTGTGCCATGGATATGGGTTTTTCCAGAAAACCGTCCATTCCTGCTGATAAACAGAGCTGTTTTTGTTCATGACCGAAATTTGCTGTAAGGGCTACAATGGGTGTGCGTTTTTTTCGATCATATTCCTCCATACGGCGAATTTCACGGCTTGCTTCGAGCCCGTCCATAACCGGCATGCGACAATCCATCAGTATGAGGCCGAAAGATCTTTTCATAGCTTTTTCAACGGCTTCTTTTCCATTTGAGGCAACCTCACTTTTCAGACCACTTTTTTCAACCATGCGTGCAGTGACTGTTCTGTTTAGGGGGGTGTCATCGACCACAAGGATTTTTGTATCGTTTTCAAGAGCCTCGTCGATCCTGAAACGGGTAATTATTTTTTTCTTTTTCTGTTCTGTTTCCGGAGAGGTCTTTTTGAAAAGTATTTTCAATGCTGATTTGAGATGTTTGTTATCAAAAGGTTGAGAAAGATATACATCATACCCTGCAGATTCAAGTTGGGCCGCTTCACCTTTTATGGACATGGAAGAAAGAAGAATAAGCTTCAACCCCTCTTTTACAAAATCACTTTTTTTGATTCTGCGGGCAAATGACAGGGCTGTTTCTTTTTTGAGTCCCGCAAGAACAATAACAGCATCCCATTTTTTTTCACCGTTCAATCTTTTTTCTTCAAACATTTTAATAGCTGAGTCGGCATTTTTCGTAATATCCGGGTGAATCCCCCATTCAATGAGATTCTCTTTCAGTCTGTCGGAATTTTCTAATCCGGAAGATACAATAAGAACACTGTGTCCTTTGAGAGGTACATTGTCATATGAAGACCATTTGAGTTTGTCTTCAGCCTTATGAAAAACAGCAGAAAAACACAGAAAAAACTTTTTGTTTTCATTTTTTGTATATATGTGGCCATCCATTGCTTCCAGAATTTTTTCAGATACTGAAAAAGCCAGAGATTTTTTGGAATCAAAAGGAAGTTCTTTGAAGTTTAAAGAGGTTTCCGGAATGAGCTTCATTGAAAATTCAAGATGATGATTGTTTTTATTGCCGGTTTTGTTTTTTTTGATTTCAAAAAGTATTTTTCCGGTGTCCATTGATTTTATGGCTACTCTGATAATATTCATAATTACTTGACGGAGCCTTGTGGGGTCACCGTTTACATACCCTGGAATATTGTCGCCTGTATTCAGGGAAAACTCTATATTTTTTGAAAGCATCATCGGCAGCAAAGACTGAACAGTATCCGAAGCAGCTGTTCTTATGTTGAAGTCGATCTTTTCAATGTTCATATCCCCGGTGGACTCTTTAGCATAATCAAGCATATTGTTAAGCTGCATCTGTACATAATCAACGGATGTGAGAATTGCCGAAACATGTTTTTTTTCAGTGCTTAAATTTGTTTTTTTCAAAAACCCGAGCTGTGTGACAATTTCTTCCATCTGAATGCGTATTTCATCACTGACCTCTTTTAATATTAAAGGGTTTCTGTCTTCCTTTTTCGTACAGGATTTTTCAGTTGTTTTTTCACAGCTCTCTGTTTTCAGCTTGCTTTCAGTTAATATTCCTATGAATTGTGTGTTCCCCTCCCATAAAAATGAAGTAAAAAAAAGTGTCAGTCTTTTTTCTCCGTTTATTAGGTCGAAATCCCGGTCAAAAGACCCTGTGTTAATGCCGGTGTTTTTCATGAATTGTCTGATTTCATTTCGGTTTTTCTCGCTTATTATTTCAAAAAAAGATTCGTTCATCTCCTCTGAAGTCTTAAAACCGAGAAGGTTCAGACATTTTGTGTTTGCGAACATCAGATCCATTTTTGAATCCATGCGAAAAACACCTACAGGAGCAACATCAGCAAGAGAGCGCATTTTCATTGTAAAATGTTCGTTTTCTTTGCTGTCCTTTTCTCTGATGCGTAATTTGTATAAAAGAAACATTACAAGTGCTGTCAGAGCTCCTCCCATAATAAAGGGACATGTGAAAAGTGTTATTTCACGCATATCTTTTTCTCCGTCATAGTCCGCAACCCTTGTAAATATAAGGGTGAAAAATGCTATCATATAAAAACTCATAAAACAATAAAATCACGCATCTTCTTTTGATATTTTATTCTACTTCTGAAAGTTCAACCGGATATTGCGAAATAATAAAAAGGGGGTATAATGGATATGTTAATATTAAAGTAAAAGGGGGTTACTTTGAAAAAATTGTTTTTTATGCCGTTGTTTTTTGTTTTTCTTTTGTCTGTACTTTTTTTATTGTCACTATCCTGCGATAATAAAAGCAGAAATGAAAATTCTGCTTGCCCGAGTAATGCTTATGACAATGAGGGTAACTGCATGGAGGTCTGTGAAGGTGATGAAAACTGCAAAGAGGGTTATAAATGTGATGAGTCTACCGGAAACTGTGTCCCTGAAAATGGAGATGAAAATGATTTTCCCGGAAACGGAGACAATGGAGAAAATGACGGTGATGATTACGAATCCGGTGACGATATTTCGGACGGTATGAGTGATGAAGAAAATTATGACGATGATTATGATGAAGTTGAATCTGAAAACACCGATGAGGATATAATTGATTCGGAGGAGTGTCCTGAAAAGCGTGATTGTGGTGATATCTGCTGTGAAGAAGGAGAGATGTGTTATAACTCTTCATGCGTGGCGGACTGTTCTGATCCCGGTCAGCTCTGCGGGGCCGATTTTGAACTGTGCTGTGCCTCAGATGAAGTTTGTTTCGGAGGCGAAAAATGTGTGAAGGCCGGTGATGAATGTACCTATACTGAAGATTGTGAAATAGATGAATACTGTGAACCTCTTTTGAAAAGGTGTATCCCCCGTGAAGAAGGCGAAGTTTGTGAATACAGACCTCCTGTGGGTGAATTTTCTCCGGAGGCGGCCTGTTTCTGGATAGCACCGCCGGGAGAGTGGGAAGATTACAGTGATGTTGTTATGGCTCCTGTGGTTGGAAATCTCACGGATGACAACGGAGACGGGGTTACAGATACGGACGACACTCCAAATATAGTTTTCATAAGTTTTGATTATAATGCTCATGGATGCTGTACTCAATATGGTGTGCTTAGAATTGTGGACGGGCGCTGTAATCCCGACGGCACCATGAACACCATAGCTACAATTGATGATGTCTGGATGGATAATTCGGGTGGTCTCGTACTGGCTAATCTTGATCCTCCGGAAGATGTTTCTGAGAGAAATCCTGAAATAGTAGCAGTGTTTAAATCGGGAGGAACAATTGCCTGGAAACGGGTTGCTGATGACGGTTCCGAGTGGGAGGAGATGTGGCGCAACGATGAATATCTCACCTCTTCTCAGACAAGAGGAGGAACTCAACCTTCAGTTGCTGATTTGACAGGTGACGGACTCCCTGAAGTCGTAGTGGGAAATGTGGTTCTCAGCGGGCAGACAGGTGAACTAATATGGGATGGAAATGTTACTTCTTCCGAAGCCGGAATAAGCGGCGGAGTGGGTAACAATGCTTTTCTTGGTCCGGCCTCTGTTGTTGCCGACATAGACCGGGACGATACAATGGAGGTAATAGCGGGAAATACAGTTTACAATGGAAAAACAGGCGAGGTAAAGGCACATTATGAGTATGCTTCCAGCAACTCCTCCTGCGGCGGAGCACTTCCCTGTGACGGACTTCCTGCAATAGGTAATTTTGACAGTGATTTCAATGCTGAAATAGTTATTGTCCGAAGAGGTGAAGTTTTTATAATGGAAGACAATATGACCCCCAAGCATATTTTTCAGATTCCCGTTGATGATTGCTCAAACAATGAAGGCGGTCCTCCCACGGTTGCGGATTTTACAGGTGACGGCAAGCCTGAAATAGGTGTTGCGGGAGCTGACTATTATGTAGTGTTTGATACGGATTGTGCTGTGGAGCCTCTTCCGGACAAATGTGAGGAAAAAAATATATTGTGGAAAGTTCCGAATAATGATTGTTCAAGCAGAGTAACCGCTTCCAGTGTTTTTGATTTTGAAGGAGACGGAAAAGCTGAGGTTGTTTATGCAGATCAAACAAATTTTCGTATATTTGACGGTACGACTGGAAAAATACTTTTTGATGATGAAGAACATGTCAGCAACACCCGTATGGAAATGCCCGTAATAGCTGATGTTGACAATGACAGACAGGCAGAAGTT
>JAWOGE010000078.1:0-4822 GCA_046497165.1 bacterium
GCATGATATCTTTTTCATATTCATTAAATCTCTGCATAAACTTAAGCCAGTTCATAAGCCTCAGTGAAGCCACATAGGGATGATGCGATATGTTTTTTGGGATACCACTTTTTTCGCAGTTTTTTTTCCAGTTATAAATAAGATTGATCCCTCTGCTGTAGGTCATGTCCGGCTGGTTGAGATATTCAAAATAATGAAGATTGAAAAGCCACAACAACTCTTCTTCAGGATACCATGAGTCAATTGAGTTTGATTTACACACAAAATTAAATTTTCCTATAACATCATCCTTTTCAACAGGAAAAAAAGAGTTTTCTGTATGAAGAAAATCGGTTTTCAGAGAGATTTCGGCTTCTTCGGCTTCCGGATATTTTTCACGAAATTTATAAGAGAACAGCCTGTAACGCAGAAGGTATAATACCTGTCTGAATTTCAAGTTGGAAACTGTTCTAAAAAGTCTCATAAAATACATATCAGTACAGCCGGCTTAAAAAGAAAAAGCTTGAATAAAAAAGATTCCAGATATGAAATTCCGCTCAGAAAGAATCAAAAGAAACAACCTCTTCAAAATCTTTTCGCGGACTCTCAGGATCAGTAGCATCAGGATAACCAAGAGGAAGTAGCGTTACAACAGCCCAATCCTCAGGAAGGTTTATGAGTTCAGCCAGTTTATCCGCATAAAAAGCTCCGATCCAGCAGGTTCCAAGACCATGTTCCACAGCTTCAAGAGTCATACCTGTGGCAGCTATGGAAGCATCGATGATAGAAGCGGTTCTGCCGCAAGTCATCCTATAATCCATACCGCATGCACATACTGCAATAACCACAGGGGCGTCTCCTACAAACTTCTGGCCCTTTGCTATATCCACCAGTTTTTTTCGTTTATTTTCATCTTTTATTACCACAAACTTCCATTGCTGTCTGTTTTTTGCACTGGGAGACAATCTCCCCGCTTCAAGAACTTCTCTAAGTTTTTCATCCTCTACAGGTTTTGAAGAAAAACCACGAACACTGTAGCGTTCAGAAATGTTTTTCAATACCATAAAAACCTCCGCATTCTATTGATAATTAGTAGGATGAATCGTTGTATTTGCTATCGTATTTCGAACTGCCATTTTTTTTAGAAACTCTCTCTTTATCATTATCAGAGGATCGGGAACTGCTTGCGAAATTAGTTCCCTTTCTCAAATAAGCCGGTATTTTGACATCGGATTCGGAAACCTCGTAATTTATTTCATCGTCATCGGATTCTGACATGTATTCCTCCGGTATATGTACAACATTATCTACACCGTCATCTTTTTTTTCAGCAGCAGGTGACAGAATTTCTATATGAGGGCCATCATCACTGTTTTCATCATTCAGTTCATTTTCTATTATTGTGTCTATTTTACTTTTACTTTCAACAGATTCGGTATTTTTTGAATCTGTATCAAAAAGTTTCTGCTGACCTTTGACAAATGAATCTCTGTTATCCGCAAAATCAGCTTTTTTAGCGGAAGCCTCCGCTACTATTATGGCTCTGCACTTGTCAGATGTCTCATTCACTGAGGCACCCCATATGAAATTAGCCTCATCATTTGTCTGCTTGTTTACAAATTCAGCTGCATCTGTAAGCTCTCTAAGATTCGGATTCATGCCTCCGAAATGCAGAAGCATTCTTGTGGAACCCTTTATGGATATATCACTCAGAAGAGGATTATTCAAAGCCTCTTTCACAGCATTTATGGCGGCATTTTCACCGGAAGCACTCCCTATACCTATCATGGCCTTTCCCATTTTTCTCATAATCGCATTCACATCCGCAAAATCAACATTGATAAAAGAATCATCACATATAAGTCCCGCTATATTTTCAACAGCATCAATAAGAACTTCATTAGGTTTTTCAAACATTTTTCTTGCATCATCGGTTGGTTCCGCAATGTCCACAAGTTTTTCATTGGGAATAACAACCAGTGCATCAACCTCTTTTTCAAGTTTTTCCAGATATTCATCAGCTATTCTCATTTTTCGGGAACCTTCGAATTTAAAGGGCATAGTAACAACACCAACAGTAAGAATATCGGCTTCTGAAGCCACAGAAGCAATCACAGGCGAAGCTCCCGTTCCGGTGCCTCCACCCATTCCCGCAGTAATAAAAAGCATATCAAAATCCTCGATAGCAGAAGCTATGTCAACCTTGCTCTCTTCAGCTGAATCTTTTCCTTTTTCAGGATCAGCACCGGCACCCCAGCCACTTGTAAGGTTAGCTCCGAGTTGTATTTTTTCATCGGCATCGGAATTCTGAAGATCCATTGAATCTGTATTGGCAACAATAAGTTTGACATCGTTAAAGATAGACTTCTCAATATTTTCCGGGTCGTTGTGCTCCCTTCGCTCTTTAACCATCTTATTCACCGCATTGCAGCCTCCACCTCCGACACCAACGACTCCGATATTAATTCTTGTTCCGTTCATGAATCCTCCTTTTACCTATATTTATTCAAAAAAATTTCTTAACATTTCAGAAACAGCTTTCCAGAACCTTGAACATGCACCGTTTTCACGAGGCCTGAAAGGCATCTTACTGCTGTTTACATGGTACTGAATCATACCGACTGCGGCAGAATATTCAGGATTATTCAACTCAGTAGCAAGAGAAAGGTCATCAATGTTTATAACAGGCTTACCTATTCTTACATTGTATTTGAGAACCTCCTCCACAGGTGCGGTTATATACCTGAGATTGGCAGTACCTCCCGTTATTACAATGGCCGAAGTCGGTGAAATTTTCTCTTTGTCAATTACTGACGCCATATTCTGCATTATATCAGTAACTCTCGCCAGAATAACATTGGCAAGAAATTTTACTTTTTTGACGCGTTTTTCACGACTTCCTATGGTAGAGACCTCAACTTCATCGTCATCACTGATGGAATCAGGAATGGCTGAACCGTGCTCTTTTTTTATTCTGTCAGCCTCATCAGGCGGGATTCTCATGGCATGACATATATCCCTGGTTATATAATGTCCCCCCATGGGAAATACTGCACTGCGTACAGGTTTTCCGTCTCTGAAAACAGCAATATCTGTAGTGCCTTCACCCACATCTAAAAGGACTACATCAAGTTTTTTTTCATCCTCTTCAAGTACAGCATAACTTGAAGCTATGGTGTTGGGAATAACATCTTCAACTCTCACTCCTGCATCTTCAACGGATTTTGTAAGATCCTGCAGCATTGTAGAGGATGCCGTAATAATATGAACTTCCACTTCAAGTGTTTTTCCAGCCATGCCTCGCGGATTTTTTATGCCGTTTCTGTCATCAACTGTAAACTCTATTACTTCCACATGAACTATTTTTCTGTTTGAAGGCAGTGTAACCTCTTTGGCAAGATCTATGACTTTATCTATGTCCGTTTGAACAACTTTTCTTCCACGAACTGAAATTTTCCCGGTGTTATTCATTGACTCAAGACCTTTACCAGAAAGTCCGAGGAGAACACTTTTTATACTGGCATCTGCACTTCTTTCAGCTTCTTCCAGAGCTTTTCTTATGGAAATTGTGGTCCTCTCCATATTTACAACCGAACCGAATTTAACTCCCTGATAATCTTCCGACTTACCTTTTATTTCAGATTCACCCTTTGCTATATAATCCACAACACCGTCCTCTTTTATACGAGCAACAAGTGCAGTTACAGAATATGTCCCAACATCGAGAGCAACTTTCAGCATATCTTTTTTAGACATATCTCCTCCTTAATTCTTTTTTGACAGATTATCCACTATTATTCTGCCCTGACTATTCTGTTCAAAAATATAATTTCCCGCCCACAAACCTTTTTTATCAAGTTTGTCAGCTGTGGAAAAAAAACGGCTGGTAAAATCATTGACAGATTCATAACCTTCAGAAAAATATCCGGCTGACACTCCCGCAATACGACCGTCAGGAAATTCACAGGAAAGTCTGAAACCTTCTGAAGATGAAAAACGAATACTTGAAAGCAGACACAGATGTCCGTGTGCTTTTTCAAATCTTTTCCATGATTCAGCCAGTGAAACGGCTGTGCGAATGTGTTTTTCCAGAACTTTATCTACTGCACCTGCATAATAAACAGGGTAAGTAATATCTATTTCACGATGATGTGCTTTCTTAAACAAATAGCCCCTCTTATCAGCAAACCAGGGATCCACAGTATAACCCCGACCCGTTTCTGTAAGTCTGCTTACAATGATAACAGGTTCGTATTCTTTTATCAAAATTTTAATCCTGTCAGGAAAAATTTTTTTAACAAAACATTTTTCAACCCATCCATTGGAACTTATATAGAACTTTATTTTTTCTGTATCAATGTCAAAATAACTTATATCTCTGTCCAAATCAGCCTGTATGAGTAAAGTTTCCCGGGAAACCCTGCTGTTTCCGGATATTTCAATCTTATCAGGTGTGACCTTTACTTCCTCACTTTCCCGGTATTCGGAAACTTTTGCGGAAACAGTTGTAACAACAGCTGTTCCTGAAAAAGTCAGCAAATAAACAGGAAGAATGTATGAAAGAAAATTTAAAACTGTCTTGATTCTCTTTTTTATCACTGAAGAGCCTCCTCTATGAGAATTCTGACAATATCTGTAAAGCTGTAACCGGCAGACTCCCCTATCATAGGAACCAGAGAGTGTTCTGTCATTCCGGGAAGAGTGTTCAGTTCAAGCATTATATAGTCACCGTCTTTTACTATGAAATCTGAACGCGTCACACCTCTGCATCCGAGATAACGATGAAATTTCAATGCATCATCTCTTATTTTTTTCTTGACAGATTCATCATATTCCGGCGAAA
>JAWOGE010000343.1:0-5747 GCA_046497165.1 bacterium
TGTACAAAATTTTTTCAATCCTGATTTTGTAATTACAAATATGGCTGTTTCCGATACCGGAAGGTTTGCGGCTTTTGCGGGTCGCTCCAGAAACATTATTCTTTTTGACATGAAAAAAAATCGAATTCACGCAATGCTTAAAGGTCATACAGATGAGATATCCTCCCTGGCGTTTTCAAAAAATGGTGTTAACCTTATTTCTGGAAGCAGAGATGGAACCTTTTCAGTATGGGATGTGAAAAGAGGTACTCGTTCCAGCACATTTTCAGGGGATTGGGGTAGAATATTTTCTGTTGCTGTATCTTGGAACGGAGAACATGTGGCTGCCGGAGACGGAAGTGGGAGAGTTCATTTATGGAACATAAAAACAGAAAAAAAAGAACACACATATGAAGTGGGAGAAAACACCGTAAGATCGTTGGCGTTTTCTCCTGAAAACAACTTGCTTTTATCTGCAGACTCTGCGGGAATAATAGCTTTTTTAGAAGAGGGCAGAGTAACAAAAAGGATAAAAGGTCATAATGAAGCTGCCATCGCCGTTGATTTTTCACCGAAAGGGCATTTTTTCGCATCAGCCGGATATGATAAATCTGTAAGACTATGGGATACTCAAACCGGTAAAGTTCTTAACACTTTTCCCCATTGGGATGCTTTCTTTGATCTCTCTTTTTCTCCTGACGGAAAAATGATAGCGGCAGTCAGCAGAAGCGGATCGGTAAAACTTATAAAATTTAACAGCGGTAAAGTTTATTCTCTGCGGGGACATGAAGGTCCTGTACTTGCAGTTTCCTTTTTAAAAGGGTCAAAAAATATAATAACAAGCGGCAGTGACAAAATTTTGAAGTTGTGGAGGACAGATATAAAAAAAGAGGTTAAAAGGTTGAGCGGGCATACCACATATATCCCATCCCTCTCTTTTTCTTCCGGGGGAAAAAAGATTCTTTCTTCCAGCTGGGACCGAACTTTAAGGTTATGGAGTTTTGAAAAAGAGAGAGCCATTGAACTTATGGGGCCATTTGAAGATGCACCCATAATATCAACTTTTACTCCCGACGATAGCAAAATAATTTCAGCTGCTGCCAACGGAACTGTCAGCATCCGGGAATATTCCGGTGGTAGCAGTCGTGTTACAAAAAATATATTTTCCGAAGATCTCAGTTCCATGAGTCTGAACTCGGATGGAAATTTTATGGCTCTGGGCACTCAGAATGGCACTGTGTTAATTGTCAACACAAATACATTTGCTGAAATCAGAAGAATTCCGGCCCATGCAACGGTGGTGACCTCTATGAAGTTTTTTTCTGAAGACAACAGGCTTGTGACAGCAAGCAGAGATCGTAAAATAAGGATATGGGACACATCCACAGGTTATCTTATCAAAGAGATGGAAGGACATTCCGGATCAATCCGTACACTGGATATCTCCGGCGACGGCAGCTTAATAATTTCCGGAGATGAAGAAGGTAAAATATATCTATGGGATCCAAAAGAAAAAGAGCCTTTAAAAATCTTTTCGCACCACGATCATTCGGTAAACAAGCTGAGTTTTTCACCTGACAGACAGCATTTCATATCTGTGGGAAAAACTCTTGTGGTCTGGGACATAGAAAAAACCTATCCTGTTTATCTTTTTCCCCTTCAATACGAAGGTTACAGCTGTGTTTTTTCTCCGGACGGAAGTCAGATCGCTTTTTCTGAAGGTCAAAATATATATGTAATGCCTTTTGTAAAGGATATATGGAATCGGGATGCTCAAAAACTGCTTGATGATGCTCAGATGAAAAGCGGTAAGATGCTAAAAGAGTTCAAGCTTATACCTGTGATTTATGAAAATTGATTTTTCATCATAAAATTTGATTTTTGAAATGCCTGATAAGCAGATCGGGAACAGATGTTAACACGGCAGGTAAAGTTTTTTTCAGGAACTCTTTCCTGAAAATACAAATTTTAAAAAAAATGTCTCCGCCCGTAAAAGAGAAGGGTTTTTTTTCACCTTCAGAAACAAAAGCATGAAAAAGAGAAGGATTGTATTGAAAATGTTCTTCACTTTGAAAAAGTATGGACTGAAAAAAAAGTGTAAAGTCGAGAAGACGGGAAATACCGAATTTTTTGCAAAGTGCAGACAATTTTTCTTTATCGGCCTTTGAAAGCATTATATGCATCTCAGCGGCATGACGGTAATCGTAACAGGTAAGTCCCGCCGAAATGTCGTGAATAATAAAAAAAACTATCATCATTTCAAGGGAAGGTATCAAATAATTTTCACCGTATATGCCAGTTTTCTGTTTTGCTTTTGAAAAAAAACTATCATAATCTATTTTAAAAAGATTTAAAGCTGTCTGCCCGCGGTGTATTTCAAACAGATCTTTTTTATAATGAACAGGATATTCATGGTAAATTCTGCTGTAAAGAGGGCGTCTAAAGTTCCACGGGCGTACTTCAGCGACTTTTTCAAGTATTTTTCTGCTGTTTTTGAAATCTTTGCATTTAAGTAAAAGGTCTGTATCGCCCATTCCTCTTATTCCGGGAAAATTTTTATAAAGTGTCTTGAGAAGATATATCCCCTTCAGACAGACCACTTCGTCAATTCCTTTTTTTGAAAGAATTTCAAGTAGTTCAGCTGCTTTTTTTTCTTTCATCATGTTCTGTATGTTGTTTTCATCTCTATTTTTTTTCAGAGATTTTTTTTCGGAAAGTATATTTTGTCTGACATATTCAGGATATTTGTTAAAAATATCGGGATGATGTTCGTGTTGAAGGGCCATTACATTTCGGACAAAAATATCTTTGTATCCGTCATGAAAAGGTTTTCTGAATTTAAGCAGCGGAAGATGCATTTCAGTATGGCTTTCTGAAGGACTCCCTGTCCCAGGTTTTTTCTGTAAATATGAAGTTGCTGTCTTCTTTTTGTGGCGGGGTTTTTTTGAAAACACGGTAGATAACTGCCACAGGGAAAAGAACTCCGTAGTAGATAATAGTAAGCAGGATACGAGTGTTTATCCAGCCAATTAAAGATGCTGATTTCATCCACAGCTTTGTTAGAAGAGCTGCAAGAGGGTTGGGAATGAGAGCCATAAAAAGAAAAAACAGCACAAAATAGAGCATCCATATTTTGTTGAAAAACAGATAAAGCAGAACAAACAGAAATGAAAACATTGTAAAAGTAATTGTAATATCGCGTTTTTTCATTTTTGTCTCAGAAAAGAGTGTAGATAAAAGGCCCCGCAGCACTCCCGGACATTACAACAAGAATTCCAACAAGCAGAAGTACAAGGATAACCGGAACCAGCCAGAACTTTTTTCGTGTTGTTATGAAACCCCAGAGGTCTTTAAGAAATTTCATTTAATTAAGAAAAGTTATTTTGAAGTTGCCTCATCAAGTTCTTCAAAGGCCTTGTCGGCACGCTCCACAACGGCTTCTCTCACTGCTTCATTAAGCTGACTCATTTTGTTGACAGAATCTTTGAACTTTTCTATATCCACACATACGAGGACATAAAGAGTTCCCGTGTCAGCAATCCATGTTTTATCCTGTTCGGCTCCTGAGATGGTGTTTTGAGTAATCTGTTTTGAAACATCCACTATGTGCTGTTCATCATTTGCCGCGTTTCCAAAATTTTCTCCGCCGGTTGTAGTTGCCTGATAATCTTTGAGCATTGAATTAACCTGAGTTTCAAGTGTGCGTGAGATGGCTGTACGGCCGCGACCTATGGCCGCTGTTCTTGCAAGGGAGGGATTGCGGGTTCCGGCTGCTGAACCAACACCGCATATTTTGTCTTTTGAGCTTGCTCCGCCAAGAACCCAGTCAGGAGCTCCTTTAAGTTCGTTTTGCATTGCACTACCGGTTTTGGTGTTTTCCTTGCTGCTACAGGACAGCATAAAAATAGCCAGTACAAGTGTTAAGGAAACAATAAAAAAATTCTTCATAATCATCCTCCTATAAAGATAAAAGAGTTGTGATAAAAAACATCTTCATAATTCAAACACAACTACTATACACTGTTTTTTTCCGACAGTCAAGCATTTTTGTTTCTGCTTTTATAGTTGACCTCTTCTGATAAACCATATTTGAGTTGACATGGTGAAATAATAATATAATATCCATTTTTGGAGAAAGAGGAGGTTTTATGAACCATATGTTTTCAAGAAATATCCCGGGAATAACGGATATTCTGCTTTCTTCTTCTGTGGGAATAGCAGGTTGCGGTGGACTTGGTTCTCATGTTGCCGATTCACTGACAAGGGCGGGAACAGGAAAGCTTGTGATTGCGGATTATGACAGAGTGGAACTTTCCAATTTGAACCGTCAACTTTATTTCAGAAAAGATGTGGGGCGATTGAAGGCGGAGGTGCTTCGCGAGAGGCTACTTGATATCCGTCCTGATATGCAGGTAGAGATATGTTGCGAAAAATTGACTGGAAATAATGTTTCAGATGTTTTTGCTGATACGCATATTCTTGTGGAGGCGTTTGACACTCCTGAAAATAAAAGAATGCTGGTGGAAGAGTGGATGCACTCTTTTCCAAAAAAGAATATTGTTTCTGCCAGTGGATTGGGAGGGGCAGGCCGTTTGAATGACATTTCGGTGACTTGCAAATCCAATCTTTACATATGCGGCGACGGCAAATCAGACATGTCTCTTGGACTTTCTGCCGGAAGAGTGGCTGTTGTTGCAAATATGCAGGCTGAGGTTGTTATCTCGCTTCTTGCCGGAAAGGAGGTTATGTGATGAAATGGCTTAAAAGAGCTGAAGATATAATAAACGGTGATTCTTTAAAAACCGATGAAGCAATTGAGTTGCTTAATCTTTCAAAAAGTTCCATGCCCGAACTTCTTCATGCCGCTTCGTTTATAAAACAGAGATGTCTAAGTGATAGAAAAGCCGTATGCTCCATAATAAATGTAAAAAGCGGCGGATGTTCAGAAAACTGCAGTTTTTGTGCACAATCGGTACATCACGATACTGAAGTGGACGAGTTTCCCTTTTTGAAAAAAGATGAAGTTGTTGAAAAAGCTCTTGAAGATGAACCCTATGCTACCCGTTTCAGCATAGTGTCTTCAGGTAGAAATCTTTCAAAAAAAGATGTGGAAACCGCCGCAGAATGCATAGAAGCTGTGTCCTGCAAAACAGCCCATCGTTCCTGTGCCTCACTGGGAACACTGTCCCTTTCCCAACTTATAAAATTGAAAAAAGCAGGTCTGAAACGCTATCATCACAATCTGGAAACCGCCCCCTCTTTCTTTTCTGAAATATGCACAACACACACTTATGAAGAGCGTATCCAGACCATAGAATCTGTTAAAAAAGCAGGTCTTGAACTATGCTCAGGCGGAATCTTCGGTGCAGGAGAAACCAATGAACAACAAGTGGAGTTCTTTGAAACCATAAAAAAATTCAATCCTGACGCCCTGCCTTTGAACTTTCTTGTACCCATAAAAGGAACCCCCCTTGGGAACCTTGAACTTATGCCGGTGTTTGAAGCTGTTAAAATAATAGCACTTTCAAGATTCATGTTCCCAAAAACCGATATAAAAATAGGTGGCGGAAGAATGGAAGTCTTCAGAGACATGCAGTCACTGGTGTTTCTTGCCGGAGCAAACGGCTTTATAACCGGCTCTCTTCTCACAGTAAAAGGCAGAAGCCCCGAAGACGACATGAATGTCATTGCTCAGATATCTTTATGAAAACAGTTCAGGCTCAATTGTTATGAGCTGCGATGTTAACTGTAGCTGGATATAAAGCCCT
>JAWOGE010000345.1:0-5943 GCA_046497165.1 bacterium
TTTTAAATAACAGCCCCGTTGAAAATGGAAACACAACAGCTGTTTTACAGAAATCTCTTCGGAATATTGATGAGATGCCTGTCTTTACCATACACGGTTTTTGTTCCCGGATGCTCAGAGAGCACGCTTTCGAAACACTTATGCCCATGTCTGTGGAGATAAGAGCTGATATCCGTTTTATCGTGGAGGAAACAGCAGCGGATTTTATTAGAAATTTTTCGGAAAAAAGAGATCGCACAGAGATTCACGCGGCAAATCTTTCCGTTGAAGAAGCGACGGATTTTCTTATGAAAAAAAGCAACTTTTTCAACGAAAAAGCTATGTTCAAAAGTTTTGACATGTCAAAATTCGAGAATAGTTGGGAAACAATCAGGCAAAAAATAAAATCTCTGTCTACAGACACTCTTTCCTCTGAAGATGAAAAAAAAGCTTTGTCTGTAAAAGAGCTTGCCGGGCAGGGTATTTTCAGAAAACTGAAATTCAAATCTTTCCCTTCAGTTGGCAATTGGAGAGGTATGAAAAAAGAGGTTGATGATTTAATTGCCGAAGCAGATAAATATTCAGATTTTGTAAAATCGGAGCTTTTTTCTTTTGCCGCCCGTGAAATTCCTTTGAGAATGGAAAGAAAGGAGATGCTTTCCTACAACGACATGATAACTCGTCTGCACAGGGCCCTTGAAAAAGAAGACCGAAGAGGGTGTTTTACTGCAAAAAGCATAGCCGGTGAGTATGAAGCTGTTTTGATAGATGAGTTCCAGGACACGGACTCAGCTCAGTACGCTATTTTTTCAAAGCTTTTCGGAGTGGGCTCCCATTACATGTTTTTTATAGGAGACCCCAAACAATCTATATACCGCTTCAGAGGAGCTGATATTTTCGCTTATTTCAAAGCTGCTGAAAATGCGGACAAAAAATACACCCTCAATGTAAATTATCGCTCCGACCACGAACTTGTTTCAGCAGTAAACAAATTTTTTTCAATAGAAAACCCTTTCGCTTCTTCTTTGCTTGAATTTCGAGAGGTTTCTTCCAGCAGAAAACCTGCAGGTAACAATCCGGCTTTATTTATCTGGAAGGAAAAACACCTTCTGCCGAAAACAAGACTTGCCCCTGAAATAGCGGATAATTTTGCCGGAAAAATACTCGATTACATAAAAGGTTTGCATGACTGGCCCGGGGAAGGGACTCCCCGTTTTAATGATATGGCTGTTCTTGTGGGTAACAGATACGAAGCTGAACAGATAGAGGAAAAGTTCGCAGGATACGGCATACCGACGGTTTCTCATTCATCAAACACAGTTTTTACTTCAGAAGAAGCTTTTCATCTTTTTCGTGTTTCAAGGGCTGTGCTCAAAAATGAGGATGAAAGACTCATAAGAAACTCTCTAATGACAAAGTATTTTCGTTTTGATTTTTCCAAGCTCTGGAATATATCCAAAGAAACTTCCCGATGGGAAAAAGTTTTGCTTCAATTTCGTGAATTCCGCAAAACATGGGAAAAGGGCGGTTTTCTTTCTTTTGTTCAGAAAATTCTTCAGCATAAGAATGTTAAAAGAGGACTCCTGTCAACGGCTTCAGGTAAACGCAGTATAGTTAACACTCTTCATCTCGGAGAGATAATGGCTGAATATGAATATCTTGAAAATCCGTCCATGGAGGAACTTTTGGACTGGTTTGCACAGAGGCTAAAGTCAGAAACTTCTGCGGAAGAATATGAACGCCGTCTGGATAACGATGAAAACGCCGTCAGTATTTATACGACTCATAAAAGTAAAGGTCTTGAATTCCCCATAGTTTTTATTCCCTATCCCTGGAGTAGGAGCGAAGTGAAAAACAACTCGTTTTTTTCCGTGCACAAAGATGGAAGAAGGGTTTTTACAAACCTTCCGGAATACAGAGAAAAAGCTGAAGAGGAAACAGAAGCTGAAAACAGACGGCTTCTCTATGTTGCTCTTACTCGTGCGAAACATCACTGTCACATATATCTGGGCAAAGTTAAAGATGGTCGAAAAAACAGAGCCCGATCGGATATACTCTCTTATTACTTTTCAAAATACATTGATAAATACAGCGATCATGACAGTATAGCTGTTGTTGAAAAGCCTGAAACAGGAAAAAATGAACGAGTTGACGGGACATCAAAAGCTTCCTCAGAAAACTTCACAGTCAGGAAGCTCAGCAGAGATATGGGAGAGTTCTTCTGGAGCATAAACAGTTTTTCCTCTCTTGTAAAAACAATGGACAGTTATTTTGTGGAAGAATATGATTTTAACACAGATGAGGAGGATATGGGTTATAAAGAGATACCGAAAAAAGAAGATATCGGTATTTTTGATTTTCCTGCGGGAGCTCATGCCGGTAATGCTGTTCACGAAATTTTTGAGACCATAGATTTTACAGATGATAACAACGATGGAATCATAGAAAGTATCCTGAAGAAACATGCTCTTTTTCACAGAGAAGAGTGTGAAGAGAGCTGGCTTCCCGTTATCCGGGAGATGGTAAACAGAACTCTTGAAGTAAAACTGAATTCTGAAGGCCTTTCATTGAATAAAATTTCTTTGAAAAACCGAATGAGTGAAATGGAGTTCCATTTTATCATGAAACGCTTGAAAGCAGAAGATATGGAAAGCCTTTATCCCGGTTTGAAAGAGCGACCTGTGGAGGGTTTGATGCACGGTTTTATAGATTTGGTGTTCCGTGCTGAAAACCGATATTATATTGTGGACTGGAAGTCCAATCTCCTGGAAAAAGAGGAGGCTTATAAGCCGGGGGCTCTTGAACAGGAGATGAAAAAACACAATTATGATCTTCAGCTTATAATTTATTCGGTGGCTTTGCATCTGCATCTTTCAAAGCGTATTCCTGATTACAGTTTTGATACTCACTTTGGTGGTGTATACTATCTTTTTGTACGCGGTGCCGGATGTTCCGGAGAGGGGAGCGGAATCTATTTCAAAAAACCGGAACGGGAGAAAATAGAATTTTTGACCTCACTTATGACCGGAGAAGAAAATCATGACTGAGATGGAAAAAAAACTTCGTGAAACAGGCTTTTTTTCCTGTTTTGACCTCGCGTTTGCCCGGCTTCTGGCATCCCGAGAAAAATCTGAACTGAAAGATATAAGTTTCCTTACGGCAGCCATGGTCAGCAACGAACTTTCCAGAGGGCACACCTGCCTTCTCATAGAACAGTGGGCCGGCAAAGAACTTGAGGATGAAAATGAAAAGTTTTCCGAAATAGTTTTTCCGGATGAAAAATTATGGCTTGAGCAGATATCTTCCATGGAAGCTTTGAATGTGGAAAATCCACCGCTTGTTCTTTCAAAAAAAAGATTGTATCTTGGAAAATACCGTGATTTTGAAAAAAAACTTGTTTCACGAATGCTTTCCATGGTGAAAATGACAAGCAGTAAAATGCCGGATCGAGAATTCTTTTCTCATTTGTTTCCGGAAGAAAAGACTCCTTCGTATCAGAAAACAGCAGTTTTTTCAGCTCTTCACCAGAATCTTTCCATAATAACCGGAGGACCCGGAACAGGAAAAACCACCACCGTTGCTAAAATAATTCTTGCCCTTAAACATATATATCCAGAGCTTGTCATATCACTTGCCGCACCCACAGGAAAGGCGGCCGCCAGAATGAATGAATCTATGTGCAATGCAAGAGAATATATAGCTTCTCACACCGAAATCCCTGAAAATTTTCTTGAAAATCTTGATATTACAGGTTCGACTGTGCATCGTCTTCTCGGAGCGGGATATATGACACATAAATTTACTTACAACAGCAAAAATCCTCTATCTTCTGACACGGTGATAATTGATGAAGCATCAATGATGGATATCTCTCTGTTTTCAAGGTTGATGTCGGCACTTAAAAAAAATTCCCGTCTTATACTCATAGGGGACCGTGACCAGCTTGCCAGTGTGGAGGCTGGAGCTGTTCTTGCGGATGTATGTGAAGCCTGGCCTCCCGGTATGTTTTCAAAGAAAAAAGATGAACTTTATAGATCTCTTTTCGGTGAAAAACCGCCGGGAGATATAAGTGTTTCAGATAACTTCTCTTCTCCCGTTACAGAGCTCAAAAAAAGCTGGCGTTTTGAAAAAGTCCCGGCAATAGGTGAGCTTTCTGCGGCGGTAAACTCTATGAAAAAACCTGCACACATTGAAGATGTCTTTAAACAACACGGTTCGAATAACATTAAATTTACAGCGGTGAAAAATTTTAACGGAATAAGAGCATTAATAGAAAAAGAAGCGGAAGAAGCCTATGCAGATCTTTTCAAAGAAACATCTCCTGAAAAAAAATCTGAGGTTCTTGAAAAATTCAGGATTCTTTCTCCTGTAAGACGCGGACAGTTCGGGGTTGAGATGATAAACAGAGTTGTCGAGGATATGTTTATGCGGAAAGGTTTTATACATGAAAGAAGTATGAATTATGACGGGAAAATAATAATGATTCGGAAAAACTCCCGTCAAACGGAACTTTACAATGGAGATACCGGGATAATTTCAGGAGATGTGTGTTTTTTCCCCTCTTCCGGTGGCGGAATCAAACCTGTGGCCAAGGTTCGTCTTCCGGAACATGAACCTGCTTATGCTGTAACCGTACACAAATCACAGGGTTCAGAATATGACCGCGTACTTATTATTATTCCGCCGGAACACAATCCGATAATAACTAAAGAACTCATATACACAGCCATAACGCGTGCCCGCTCCTCTGTTCACATAGCCGGAGCCTCCGAAACATTATATAGGGCTGTTTCCGAAAAAGTTCAACGGGCCTCGGGAATAAAAGAAGAGATTTTATGTTCGGATTCCTGAAAAAAATTCGAAAATACATCGATACCTCGACTTTTGCAGCAGTGTTTTTCACAGCTGTTATTCTCATAAGAAACATACTTGAAACCGCAGTCATGAGCCGGAACAACTTTTTATCCTACCATGTCATAATCCATCATTTTTTCTGGTATTTATCCGCTTTTGTCTTTTATCTTCTTTGTTTTCGTTTTATAGCCGGGATGAAAATCAAACATCTTCACAGACTTTCCTTTGCCGCTCCCGTTGTCTGGATACCCCTGATACACAGTCTTCTTTCCGGTCAATCTCTTCAGCTCGACTACCTGAGAGGAAATCCCGAATATATTTTCAGACAGATGCTGACCCTCATGTACGGACACCCTGCAAACCATCACTTTTTTTATGAACTTCTCATACTTGGTGTGGGTATAGCAGTGATTACATTCATTGTAAGCCGTTCATTTTTTTTAACAGTGCTGAACACAATCGCAGCCTTTTACGGCTCCATGGCGGCAGGGGGACTTCATATTGCGGGAAAAGCTCCCTCCCGTCTTGCCTATATTGAAATAAAAACCGCCATGACTGAACAACAGCTCATGGCTCATATTTTTTATGCCGCAGCCGTTTTATTGTTCTTTTTTCTAATCTTTCCCGAAACTCTGCATAAATTCAGAAGAAAAACTTTAAAAAAACCGGAACTTTTTGTATCAACATCTATTTTTGCGATAATTGCATTTTCCATTTATTGTATATCGGTAGAAACATCCCCCGTATTAAACGACCTCACCCTTCGCCTTTTTCCCCTTTGCGGAGCAGTTTCTCTTCCCGCCCTTTATAAAAAAGAAAACAAAATCCCGTACTCAATAAAAATGCCGCTTGTTATTTTTTTCACAGGTGGAGTATTTCTTCTTTTTCCTGCTTTTGTTTTTGTATAATTCAGTGTCTGAAGTAGAGAAAATAATTTACAAAGCTTATATAAAAATTTATAATCTTGAAAGAGATGTTGCGATGTGCTTTGTAGCATTGTAAGACCTGAACCGTCCGAATCTCTCATTGAAAAATGAAAAAGTTTTCTGTTCTTAAGAAGTTACAAAAATCGCCGATTAACCTTCGGGTGAACCTCAGATTTTGTGTAAC
>JAWOGE010000199.1:0-3967 GCA_046497165.1 bacterium
TGAAAAAGATATCATGCAGATTATATATGCACACATAGTTATGGTGATGGATAATCCTGAATATGACATAGACGGGAATCATCTGCTGACAAATCTTTGTGCGGCTCGTTTCGGTCTTCAGTTTTTTAAAGGTTCTCATGCTGATTTGTTGAGAAAAAAAGTTTGCAAAAAACTTTCTTCGGTTCTTGAAGAACAGATAAATGAAGATGGAGGTCATTGTGAGCGTTCCTTTATGTATCACAGTTTAATTCTTGAAATGTTGCTTGACATGAAAAATGTCGGTTGTGAAGAACACGATAACTATGTTGTAAAAATGAGCAAATATCTCAATTATTTTACTGATAACACCGCTGAGATTCCTCTTTTCAATGATTCCGCTTTTGGTGTTTCCCGGAATCCTGCTGAGCTTCTTTGCTATGCTGAAAAGTGCGGTCTGTTTGAAACCCGATCTTCAGTGAATCAAAAAGTTGCCGAAATTTTTACTGCCACAAACTTTGCCGTATTGAAAAAAGGGCCGTGGTTAATACATTTTGACGGAGGCGGTGTATTCCCGCCGCAGCCCGGACATGCACATTCATCGGGACTTTCCTTTGAACTCTACAAAAATGGAGAAAAAGTCATAACGGATCCGGGATGTTTTACATACAGAGAAGGTAATATGAGAAGACATCTTCGGTCAACTTCGGCACATAACACTCTCACGGTGGACGGAAAAAATCAGGATGAAATATGGGGTGCGTTCAGAATGGGTGGAAGGGCGGAACATTTTCCGCTCGAAATCTCTGAAAAAGCAGTGACGGGAAGGTTGAAAACATGGTATGGAGCTTTTCAAAAAAGAACTGTATCTGTTTTTGATAATAAAGTTAAAATCCATGATATTTTTGAATTTCCCGGAAGTCATGAAGCTGTTATACGCTATTTGATACTTGACAGTTCTCTAAAGGTGACATGTCCGGAACTTTTGGAATCCTCTACGGAAAAGAAAAGTTGCTTTCAATTTTTTAACACGGAAAATTCCGCACTTCAGATGGAGTTTAGAAAAAGCTTCACAAAAAGTGTCAGTATTACTACAATAATAAATCGGTAGCAAATGGATTACCTGGAATTAGGTATAATGCCGGAAGAATGAATCGTAAAACAAACAGGAGATGTCAGGATGCGGAACTATGGAACTTTTATTTTAATAATATTTTTGCCTACAGTTGTTTTTTTATCAATTACTGCCTGTGACAGTGAAGATTCCAATGAGATAAAACTACCCCCTGAAATATGTAAAGATCCGGGGGATGGGCCTTATGAACTCTCTTTCACAGATATAACAGAAGAGCTGGGGCTCGGTCCGGACAATCTTGATGTTGCGGCCAACACCATAGCGGTGGCGGATATAAATGGGAACAACTGGCCTGACATTTATGTTTCGCAGGGAAGTAGTTATCCTGAAAATCCGGAAGATCCCGAAGGTCGTTACAGACTTCTTGAAAATGTCGGAGGTGAGTCTTTCAGAGATGTGACATGGCACAGTGGTCTTTTCAAAAAAGAATCCGGTTCTCAGGGGCGGGGTTCCTCTTTCGTCATCTTCGGAGACATAAACAACGATGGTTATGTTGATGCTCTGAATACGGTGTATGTTGACAGCGGATATTTCAACGAGAATCATCCGAAGCCTCCTTCAGATGCTACAGCATTATTTCTGAATAACGGAGACGGTAGTTTTACACTTGAAACGGGGAATGATTTCAGTGTTCATAAAATTTATAATCCCATTTCATCGGCAACTTTCGCCGATGTAAATCGTGACGGGCATCTTGATCTTTTTGTCGGGCGTCATTATTTTGAATACGGACATCTTGACAAGACTCTTCAAAATTCTCTGTATCTTGGTGATGGCAAAGGAGGATTTTCCGATGTCACCTCTGAAACGGGGCTTGAAACTGAAGAATATTCCGAGGAATCTCTTTTAAAAGGTAAAAACCACAAACCGACCTGGGCAGTGGCAGCCTGCGATATTGACGGAAACGGATGGCCCGAACTGATGACAGCTTCTTACGGCAGGCAGTTTAACATGCTTTACAAAAATGAGGGCGGGAATTTTACGGATATTACTCTTTCTTCCGGCTTCGCTCATGATGGAAATGAAGATTTTTCGGACGATCAGATGTTCCTATGCTACTGTGCTGAAAACGAAGCCCCGGAATATTGCTCCGGAGCTGCAGATCCGGTTATATCCTGTGATGGTCTCGGAAACGCATGGTCTCCCGGATTTTCTGATCAGCCTTACAGACTCGGAGGTAACAGTTCTGGAACTTTGTGCGAAGATTTTTACGGAAATGGAAAAATGGATCTTCTGTCGGTGGAACTTGCCCATTGGTGGGCCGGAGAAGCATCTGACAAAACACGCATTCTGAAAAACGAAAATTTTCCCGAAAAAAAGCTTGTATCAGTTCCCGAATCGGACTCAGGGATAACAAGAGAGCGTTCCGGGTCATGGAATGACGGAGATCTGGGAGCTGTGGCTGCTGATTTTGATAATGACGGACTCATGGATATTCTAGTTCTCAGCAGCGATTATCCCGGCACACATTCTCTTCTTTATCAGCAGAAGGAATCAGGGGTTTTCAGAGAAGTTTCAGAAGAAAGCGGAACAGTTGTTCACAGAGCACACGGAGGGGCTTATTTTGACATGGACCTTGACGGAGATTACGATCTTGTCGTTGGCCAGTCCATGATGCGCTGGAGCAGTTCTGATTTTCCTCCCAGACCCGAAAAAAACTGGATAAAAGTTTTTCGTAATGATACCGGACAGGATGCAAATCGAATAATGATAGATATTGCCGGTGCCGGTGAAAAAGGTTCTGCTCCCCGTGATGCATCGGGAGCACGCATAAAAGTTCATGTCGGAGACAGAGTTTTTATCCGTGAAGTCAAAAGTTCCTATGGATTGTATGGATTCAGAAATGATTCTTTCATAATAATAGGTCTGGGAAAAATATGTCAAGTTGACAAACTGGAAGTGAAGTGGAACGATTCTGAAAACTCCGTATCGGAATTTACCGATATAAGAGCGAATTATGTGCTTAAAATCAGGCAGAATGAGCCTTTGAAGCATATGACACTTGAAGAATATCGCAAAAAATAATCTCGGCGGCTTGACAAAAGTTTTCTGTATGATATGGTGATACAGCCGTTGACCAAGTCCGGCCGCTTTTATGTAACATTTATTTCAGGAGGTAGTTTAATGAAGAAAAGAAAAGTTATCATCATGGGAGCAGCTGGTAGAGATTTTCACAATTTCAACACTTTTTTCCGTTGTAATGAGGATTATGAAGTTGTTGCCTTTACTGCAACTCAAATTCCGGATATTGATGGAAGAAAGTACCCTGCTGAACTTGCGGGAGAACTTTACCCCGAGGGAATAAACATATATCCCGAAGAAAAACTTCCCGAACTTATCAGAGAACACAAAGTAGATGAAGTGATTTTTGCCTACAGCGATGTTCCCTACAAGTATGTCATGAACAGAAGTGCTCTTGTCAATGCTCTCGGCCCTGACTTTACACTCATGGGATATGAAGCGACAAAAGTTAAATCCACAAAACCGGTTATTTCAATTTGTGCTGTCCGTACAGGATGTGGTAAATCACAGACCACCCGTTTTGTCTATGACATTTTCAAAAAGATGGATAAAAAAGTCGTAGCCATCAGACATCCCATGCCGTATGGAGATCTTGTAAAGCAGGCTGTTCAGCGTTTTGCTGAAATAGATGATCTTGACAAACATGACTGTACCATCGAGGAGATGGAGGAGTATGAGCCTCATATTGCGGCAGGAAATATCATATATTCCGGTGTTGATTATGAAGCCATAGTCAGAAAAGCTGAAGAAACCGACAATCCGGATGTCATACTCTGGGATGGCGGTAACAATGATCTTCCTTTTTATGAAAGTGATCTTAAAATAGTAATTGTA
>JAWOGE010000276.1:0-16120 GCA_046497165.1 bacterium
CTTTGGATGTTATTTCAAGTGTTTCCGAACGCTGCAGCATACTTGTTCCGGAACTCAGACGATTCAAAAAAGCTTTGCCGTTTCCGTTTACGGCAATGGAACGCTTTTTCTTTGAAGGCCCTTTATTGGTTTTTGGCATACAAATTCCTCCCTGAGAGATAATTTGAGATTAAAAAATATAATCCAAAACAATTTTGTAAAAAAGCCATGAAGGCTCCCTGTTAATATTGTCTGAACCTCTTTATTATTCGCTGATGGTCGTTAGGTTTGACAGTAATTGGAAAAGTTTTATCTATATTGAATTTCTCTCTTTTAAATCTTATTTTATGTTCCCCGGCCGGAAGCTCATGTTTGGTTATGGGAGTGGTTTTAAGCAGTTTTCCGTCGATGTAAACTCTTGACCATGGAACACTGTTTACGCTTATATGCCCGGTTTTTTGTGCAACTCCGGACGAACTGCCCGATTTTGCAGATTTTGAAGTACTTCTTCTTTTTCTTTCAGGATGCATAACAAGTCTTATTTCATTGTCCTCGTCGGGAGAGACCTCTCCGTAATTCTGTTTAATCTCTTGATAACCTTTTTTACGGGCTGTTATTTCAATGTCAATCCCGACCGGAACATTAAGAACACATGGGGTCTTCTTTCCGGTGTTTTTTCCGTTTATTAAAACAGAAGCTCCGGAAGGATCTGACTTTACAGTCATAATTGTTTTGATGTCCCCGATTTTGTTCATTTTCACAAGTTTGGTGGCAACCTCACCTTTTTTAAGAATGATAGACTCTTTGCGTGTTATGTAGCCCTCTTTTTTAACTTCCAGCTGATGTACTCCGGGATCGAGACCTTTGAATTTACAGGGAGTTTCACACTTTTTACTGTTTTTACCATCTTTGTTCAGAACAGCTGAAGCTCCTTTGACTGTTGTGTCGAGAGCAAGGACCGCACTATCTTTACTGTCCTTCATGATATAAAAACCCGCCGCCGCAAGAATAAGCATGAGAACTACAGCAAAACCGTAGTAAAGAAACTTTTTCTGCGTTGAACTTCCAGATATTTCCAGCCGGATATCATCATCATCCTGAACTGCCGGCATTCTCCTCGTATGGCCTGTGTTGTCCGAAACGGACTGCGGAACTTTTAATTCACGATACTCATCTATTTTACGGGTTTCTTCGATAATTTCATCCTCAAAAAATTCCTGCATGAAGTTCATCATATCCTGTCTGTTGAACTTCATATCACTCTGAAAATTGAACTGTTTTAAATCATCCGACAGTTCATTGCAGCGCTGATATCTTTTTTCCGTGTCCTTTTCAAGAGATTTTAAAACTATTCTGTCAAGCTCGGGCGGAACATCGCTGTTGAAAACAGAAGGAGGAGGGACATCTGCTTTTTTGATTTTTTCAAGGGTTTCAACATCGTTTTTTCCAAGAAACAGCCGCTTGCCGGTAAGAAGTTCATAGAGAACAACACCTGTGCTGAAAATATCACTGCGATTATCGAGCGGCTGCCCCATAACCTGTTCCGGGGACATATAGCTGAATTTGCCTTTGAGCATTCCGGCTCTTGTTTTTGATGACTTGGTTTTGGCTTTTGCAATTCCGAAGTCAATGAGTTTTATGTTCCCTTCGTAGGATATCATTATATTCTGAGGAGATATGTCTCTGTGTATGATGTTGAGAGAGTTGCCCCGGTCATCACATTTGCTGTGTGCATAATCCAAGCCGTCACATATGCGGGATATTATATAAGCACTCTGCTGAACAGGAAGCAGCAGATCAACACCTTTTAGACGCTTTCTTATGGTCTTGAGGTCGTTGCCGTTTACAAGCTCCATGGCTATGAAATAAGCTTCGTCTATTTTTCCGAGTTCAAGGATGTTAACAATGTTCGGATGACTCAGCCTGACAGCTGTCTTGGCTTCATCTATGAACATTTTTATGAACTCTTTGTCTTCTGCAACTTCGGGAAGAATCTTTTTGATCGCAACTATTTTTTCAAATCCTTCGACGCCGGACAGCTTAGCACGATAAACCTCTGCCATACCGCCGACATTAATCAGCTCAAGGAGATAATATTTCCCGAAAAGTCTCGGCAAGTCACTCATAACAGAGAAAAACTCCTGCATGAATAAAAATATCCAGAAACAATGATACGATACCGTTAATTGTTGTCAATTTTTTAAGACTTTTTTTAAAGTTTTAAAATTCATCTTACATATGTGTTCCAAAACATTATCCGGATAGTGCTTTGCTATCTCTTTCAAAACTCCTTCCGCCTTTACTCCGCTTCCTGAGCATAACTCTATGTTCCCGCTGAAAAAATCACGGCTCAAACTCTTTAAGGAAAGAAGGTATTCAGCTCTTGCTATCATTGAAGCTCCGGCAACCAGCGGGTTTTTTTCGGCTCGATGCTCAAAATGCCAGTCCGCATCGGGTATGCTGCCTGCAATGTTGTTCAACAGTCCTATGTTGGAAGTGAACTTGTCCACAACAACAGAAGATATTTTTCTTTTTTTCTTTTTATCAAGTTCTGACAGAGCTTTTCTATGAGCCCAGGCCAGCATGTGATTGGTGTTTTTGCCCTGAGACTGCATATCTGCAAACAAGGTGTTATAACGCTTGGGCATAATACGAACCACAGAGTAGTTGTGAGTTTTTTTTCGCTTTACAAAATCAAAGAATTCAAACACTGCTTTACCTGACTGTCCTTTGCTGTCCGTAAGTTTTTGTCCGAAAATCTCCGTATCTCCGGGATCTGCATAGAAAGCACAGACTACAAGGGGGCCGAAAAAGTCACCTTTTCCGGCTTCATCACTGCCAGCCTGATCTTTTAAAGTGAGAAGTGCAGAAAGAAGAGCTCTTATTCCCGCATTGTGTGTTACAATTGAAAACCCTTTTTTTTCAGAATGGTAGATTGTAACCGATTCAGGCTTTTTGTATGTGGATTTGCCGGCTTTAAAACCCACACCATACGGTATTTCAGAAAAAGTATCCGGATTTACTATATAGCCTGCTTTAAGAAGAGCTTCATAAGCCCTGGAAACAAAACTGTCCAGTTTTTCATCTTTTTCACTGTAGATTCCCATTTTTAACCGCCTTTTCTATCTCTTGTGAGATTATGCCGTAAACTTTTGCCGCCCCGGGAAATTTACTTTCAAGATGGTTCTTTTCCGATTTGACGGTGGAAAAATCACCTCTTGCGGCGGGACCGGTAATACCCGCCAAGCCACTTTTCATGATATTTTTAAGGGAACTGTTCACAATCTGTCTTATAAAAACTGCTGCGTTATCATCGGAAAACCCTTCATCTTCAAGAAGTTCCATTCCCGTAAAAATAAGATATTGAACAAAGTTACCCGTTATCACTGCGGCTGTGTGATAGTTCTTTGAAGGTTTTTTTCTGCTGCTGCGAACAAAATTCAAATCTGTTTCTGTTAGAAACGCTTCCAGTTTTCTGTCCTTTTCTCCCCATAAGGAAAACAATATTTTCCTCAGATCAGAAAACTTCTCAATGGAAGCAAAGGGGTGAAGCAGATATATGTTTTTTCCGGTAACACTGAGAGCTCCGGCAAAATGGATCGTTCTCAACCCTTTTAGTCTGTGTTCAAGGCAAGATTCAAGCATTTCAGGAATCGCTCCGTCCGGTACTGCAAGAAATAAAAAAGTATTTTTTAAATTTTTCTCAAAAAAACCGGGCATTGTCCTGTCTGTTTGAATATAGTCAATATTTTTTCTGTCCATTAGTTTTGAAAAAGCTGTTCCCATTTTTCCGCTTCCCACAATAAAAACTTTTGAATCGGTACAATTTTTTTTACCCATATTCAGCTGATTCCCATAATTTTGTGAAGTTGAAACTGAATTCTCAGTCTCATGATGTTCTGTTTTTCAATAACAAAATCGGAAATTTTTTTAAATTGTTTTTTACTGCTTCGAGAAACGGGACTTATAAAAATCTTACCACTGAATTTTGAAAGTTCAGTTTTATTTTTCTCAATAAAATTAAGATCTTTGTCGTCACTTACAACAAGTTTCAACCAACCCCGGGGAGCGATACAGTTCAGATTCTCCATTTTAAAGCTATCACTGCCCGAAGAGGGTAGTTTCCAGTCAACTGAGAGATATACATCCGGAAATTTTTCACGAAGCTTTTCAAGGGAAAAAGAACCGTTTGTTTCTATGGAAACTCGTTTTTCATCAGGGATAGCTTCAAGCAGACTGCAAAGTGCATCGCTCTGACACATCGGCTCTCCGCCACTTATACATATGTCAGAAAAAAAAGAAAAATCCTTTGTACTGATTATCTCTTCAGGTGTCATGATTGCACCGTCTTTTAGGCAACGGCTCCCTTTAGTGTCACAATACGGACAGGAGAGATTGCATCCTGAAAATCGTATGAAAAAGGCAGGCAGACCGGCGAAAGACCCTTCACCTTGTATGGATGAGAACAGTTCACTGATAAACATCTAAAGCCTTAAATCAAAAGTAAACAAAAACATGTTTCTTAATCTTCCGTTCGCAATGGTTGAATGACCGTATTCGAGCTGTATCCAGTAGTTTTTTATGATATTGACTGCGGCGGCTCCCCATAACATAAACTCGGTCCGGTCATTTATATCAAAAAGAGTATGAATACCGGCTCCTGCACGAAACCATCGGTATCCTGCGGTAATACCGGTTCTTGCGGGAATCACAAAATCCGATGCTCCGTAAACCATTCCGCCGCCTTTAAGAAAAACACCGAAAATATTGTTCTTACCGAAAGTCAGATCGTACCTTCCGGAAAAGGAAAAAGCTGTTTCTCTGAACACATCCGCTGCGAAAGAAAAAGGCTGTACCCAGGTAATGTCCGCAGAGAATCCCGAACCTATCCCATATACAAGGGAAAGCCCTCCCCCCACTGAAAAATCCTCGGATTTGTCGCTGATAACCATCCCTGTAACAGGAAGATTAAAAGAGGATTTCTCAGGAGGAGTTATGACAGAGCCGGTAAAAGCATATAGAGAGAAACAGCTTGTTATCAAAAACACTGCGGACAGACACTTCATACTTTAATTCCTTTCACAGAACTCCGAAAGCACTTCTAAACATCTTTTGTTCTGCTTTTCGGTTCCTGTACTTACTCTTATCCAGTCAGGGAATCCATATCCGGCCATGGGACGCACAATGACGCCTTTTTTCAGCATAAAATCAAAACATTCAGCTGCCGAAGACCCTGTATCCCCGACTTTAACCATTACAAAATTTGTCTCGGAGGGGAGAAAAGGAAGTTTGAGAGTTTCAAACTCCCTATAGAAATATTGTTTGGCTTCTCTGTTAAGAGCAACGGTTTTTTCAACATGTTCAGGGCTTTGAAGAGCGGCTATTCCCGCTTTCTGTGCAAGATAGTTGGTGTTAAAAGGCTCTCTGACTCTGTTCATATAATCGGCAATTTCTTCTGTTGTGACACAGTATCCAAGGCGTATTCCGCTCAGGCCGAAAGCTTTTGAAAAGGTTCTCACAGTTATCATGTTGGGGAATTTTGCATGAAAATCAAGTGAATTCGGATAGTCTTCCGCCTCGGCGAACTCCACATAAGCTTCATCAACAAGCACCACCGCGTCATGAGGTGTTTTTTCAAGCATTTTTTCAAAATCAGACTCTGTATAGTAGGTTCCGGTGGGGTTGTTGGGATTTATAAGACATATCAGCTTGGTTTTTTCATTTATTTTTTCGATAAATCCGTCTATATCAAATACTTTGTCCTCTCTGAGAGGAACTCTTACAACATTCATATCCGCTGCTTTGGATATGAGTTCATAAACTATGAAACCCTGTTCGGATATCAACACCTCTTCATCTCCTGAAACAAGGGCTCTCATGGCGATGTCAATTATTTCATTGGAACCGTTACCTGTTATAATCTGACCGAATTTAACGGGATATCCCTTTTTTTTTAGATATTCTGTTATTGCATTTTTAAGATGGTAGGCGTTTCCGTCAGGATAGATAGAGGCTTCTTCAGCTGATGTTTTCAAAGCCTCAACAGCTTTCGGAGGCGGTCCAAGAGGGTTTTCATTGCTCGCAAGTTTTACAACATCACTGAGTCCCAGTTCCCGTGCGACTTCGGTAACAGGCTTTCCCGGTTTGTAAGGTTTGATCTCTTCGATGTGTTTTGCTATTTTGACCATAATTTTACTCCTGCTCATTTTTAACGAGCTTTTTTAATTTATAAAACAGATCCAGTGCATTGTGCGGTGTCATATTGTCAGGATTGTTATTTTTCACAATTTTTTTAATCTCATTAATATATTCAGGAACTTCAGCAACAGAAGAATTTCTCTGCTCTTCCATAGCCATGGAAAAAATATCCATCTGCATGCTACTGCCTTGTTCGAAACGCATTCTCCGGTCAAGTTTTTCAAACTCTTTTAAATATTTGTCGGCTTTTTTAACCACCTCTTTCGGCATATTGGCCAGTGATGCCACTTCAATACCGAAACTACGGGAACTTCCACCCTCTTTCATCTGGTATAAAAACTTTATATTTCCTTTATATTCCCTGGCATCCATATAAAAATTACTGACACTTTCGTATTCATCCGCAAGTTCGGTCAACATATGATAATGGGTCGCGAACAATGTCAGAGCACCAATATTTCTAATCATATAATCAGCAATGGAACGGGCGAGACTCATGCCGTCGTAGGTTCCGGTACCTCTTCCTATTTCATCAAGTATTACAAGACTTTTGTGTGTGGCATTTCTGAGGATTACGGATGCTTCCTTCATTTCAACAAGAAAAGTTGATTCCCCTTTTGAAAGATTATCACTTGCTCCAACTCTCGTAAAAACAGCATCCATAGTTACAAGTTCCGCTTCATCAGCAGGCACAAAGCAACCTGTCTGAGCAAGAAGAACGGTAAGTGCTGTCATCCTCATGAGTGTGGATTTCCCGCCCATGTTGGGACCGGTAATTATATTCATACGCCTCTCTGAAGTTCCTACTTCAACATTTGCCGGAACATAGTTTTCTCGTCCCTGGAGAGCTTCTATGACAGGATGGCGACCGTTTATTATTTTCATGCCGCCTTCATTTTTCATTAAGGGACGACAGTAAGATTGTTCTCCGCTGAGTGTGGCAAAGGATACAAAAGTGTCGATCCATGCTGTAAACCGGGCGGCTTTTCTTATCCATCTTTCGCTCTTCTCTATCTCAAATACCAGAGATTCCAATATTTCCATTTCTATTTCTGTCAGCTTTTCCCGTGCTGTGAGAATTTCATTTTCCAGCTTTTTGAGCTCCTCTGTAAAATATCTTTCGGCATTCCGCATAGTCTGTTTTCTGACATATCTTCGGGGGACTTTTTCTGAATATCTTTTACGAACTTCTATGTAATATCCGAAAACTCTTGTATGACCTATTTTAAGAGAAGGTATCGCTGTTTTTTCTCTCTCTTCGGTTTCAAGTTCCAGAAGAAGATCTCTGGCATTATGTATGATATCGTACAAACGGGTTACTTCCGGGGAGTATTCCCTTGAGATGAATCCGCCCTCTTTATATTGTACAGGGGGGTCTTCCACAAAGGCATTTTTCCAGCGACAGATCTCTTTTTCGGGAATGTGGACTTTTGAAATGTGAGTTTTCAGAAGTTCGGGCAGGGGTTCCATGTTTTTCAGTTTTTTTTCGAGAGAGAGAACATTTAGCAGAGAGTCCGCAAGAGCTATGACCTCCCGGGGGCCACCTCTTCTTACGAGAATTCTGCTGACAACTCTTTCAAAATCACGAATTTTTCTCAATATTGAAAAAACAGTTTTCCGACAGTTGGATTCATTGAGAAAAAAATCAACAACATCATGTCTGAGGTTTATTTTTTCAATATCTGTCAGAGGTGTTTTAACAGCATTTGAAAGATTTCTCCTTCCCATCGCGGTGGCAGTTCTGTCCATGGTGTGAAGCAGAGATCCTTTTTTGTGTCCACCCATCATGGTTCGTTCTATTTCGAGATTTGTTATGGTGTTGTAATCAAGTCGCATAATTGAAGAATCGGTCCATCTTCGTGGAGGCTGAAGAGGAGGGTATTTACCGAAATAAATAGTATCGAGATAAAACAGCGTAAGATGGAGTGCCTCTTCAACGCGGGAGTTTTTCTGAAAAACATCACTGTAATCGGAAAGATATTCAGCGGAACGCTGTGAAGGAACCCAGAGAGAAAATTCTTCGGAATCAATGTTCACAGAAGAAAAATCCGGAATTTCTTCAACAGAAATAAGTTCTCTAACATCGATGGTTTTCAGCAGACTGCTCATATCATCGGAAGTGGTCACAGATGTAAAAAACAATTCTCCGCTGCTCACATCAACCCATACAACAGATTTGGATGAACCGGTTCCGTTGACTGCGGCAAGATAGTTGTTACCGTCATCGAGAGACTCTTCCTCAACCACAGTTCCGGGAGTCATTACACGGACAACCTCTCTTTTCACCATCTTTTTTGTTTTGTCAGGCTTTTCAATCTGTTCACAAACCGCAACACAAAATCCTGCGTCAAGAAGTTTTCTCGCGTAAGATTCCATGCTATGAGCAGGAACACCCGCCATGGGTATTTTGGCATCTTTATGTCTTGAAGTTAAAGCTATATCTAAAATATCAGAAGCAATTTCAGCATCTTTAAAAAACATTTCATAAAAATCACCCAATCTGAAAAACAGAACAGCTTCAGGGTGCTGCTCTTTATATTTTCTATACTGTTTCATCATGGGAGTATCGAGTGGATTTTTCTTAGCAGCCATATAAATTTCCCTCCGGCAAGCAACCGAATAAAAGTAACAAAATTTTTTTACTAAAGCAAACTTCTTCCGGATTTTAATCAGAATCGAACGATTCAGGTTTCAGAAGTTTGACATCATGCAATTTTTCAGGCAGAATAATTTTGCAAATGGCTCAAATACAGGTTTTTATATGACAGAATGGCAGAAATGATTCAAGAGATAGGGAGTTCTTATGAAATACGCTTTTATGACAATATTGATTTTTACAACCGTTATAATTTCCGCAGAAAACAAGGGAAGTCTTACTATCGATGTTACAGGAGTTAAAAAAACCGGAAAGGTTTATGTGGCTGTTTTCAACAAAGCTGAAGGTTTCCCCATGGATTCTGACAACGCTTTCAGACGGGATATGAAAAAAGCTGAAGAAAAAAAGCTGACTTTTATTTTTTCCGAACTTCCTTTCGGTGCTTATGCAATCTCTGTATGGCACGACGAAAACGACAACGGAAAATTTGATACAAATTTTCTTGGTATTCCCAAAGAAGGTGTCGGTGTTTCCAATAATGCAAAAGGGATGATGGGCCCTCCCAAATTTAAAGATGCGAAGTTTTTATTTAAAAAAAATAAATTGAATATATCTATCCCCATGAACTATTAATTTGTTCGAATTTTTTATTTTTGAGCGTGTTTCTGAAAGTTCTTTGTTATGAAAAATAAGCATGGCGGGCTTATTTTTTATATCCATAAAAATATAAACTTGCCTTGAAATAAAATTTTCAGTAATATGTAAAAGGTTTAACTGGATTAATATCTGTTACCATTGAAATTAGGGAGGAGTATAAATGGGCATTGACACATCCATGAAGGTTTTGGTTGTTGATGATTTTGCAACCATACGGAAGATAATAAAAAATGTCTGTAAAAAAATAGGATTTACAGATATAGACACTGCTGAAAATGGTAAAATGGCTCTGTCAAAGTTGGAACAAGGGGATTTTGGTCTTGTAATTTCTGACTGGAATATGCCGGTTATGACCGGTATAGAACTTTTGGAAGCTGTGCGAAAACATCCGGATCTAAAAGATACTCCTTTTTTAATGGTAACAGCTGAAGCAGAAAAAGAAAAAGTTGTGCGTGCAATAAGTGCGGGAGTTTCAAATTATATAGTAAAACCCTTTACTCCTGAGGTTCTGCAGCAAAAACTCGAAGCTGTTTTTAAAGACTGAAAAACCGGAGGTAACCCATGGGAATGAATGTAGAGCACATAAACCCATTTCTCAAATCAACACTTAATGTTATTACTACAATGTCTTTTATTCAGGCTCAGCCTGATGCCCCTCACATAAAAAGAAAAAATGAAACAACAGGATGCCTCTCGGGTTTCATAGGTTTGGCAGGTAACAATGTTCTTGGAACTGTTATCATATCTTTCAGTTGTGAGGCAATTCTGGAAATAGTCAGCGGAATGATGGGGGAAGAATATACGGAGATAAATGAAGAGGTTGAAGATGCTGTGGGCGAACTCACAAATATGATTGTAGGTGGAGCAAAAAAAACTCTTTCCGAAAAAGGTTTTAAATTCAATCTTGCTCTTCCCACTGTTATTAAAGGTGAGGGAGTTTCTTTCAATGTCAAGACTTCAAGTCCCCGAATAGTTATTCCTTTCAAACTGGAATCCGGAGCTATGTTTTTTGTTGAAGCATGTATCGAACAGGTGGGGTAATTTTTTAAACGAAAAGAATACAAAAAAACCTTATGATACAAAGGACATACGCTTTCATACGAGCTTTGTTGAAAAACAATGTTCATTTTTTTTTATTTATAATGGACTTATGGTTTTTTTTACCGTATAATTATTTCAGTTATTGATTTAGTAAACAGTTGGAGGGTAAAATGGCCTATCTCCCTTTATCTTATTTGCTCGGTTCCCGAGCTAAAGTTGACATTTTGAGGATTCTTGTCAACAAAAAAAACTATACAGGAAGAAAAATTGCCACACTCAGCAGTACAAATCCCAATTCAAACAAAAAAGCGCTCGATTTTCTTCTTAGAACAGGTCTCATAAAAAGAGAGAAAATAGGTAATGCCTTTCACTATCAACTGAATGAAAACCATCTTCTTTATTTGCCTGTTGTAAATATATTCAAAGAGGAAGAGCGAACGATAAAGCGTATAAAACGCTCCGCATCATCTTTTGTGGAACAGTATGCTCCCAAAACTCTCGCCGGTTTTCTTACATATATGAAATCAGATATAGTTATAACTGTTCTTTCGCATTCTTTTCCATCGGAAAAAATGAAACAGTATATTTACAACAAAACAGGATTCGTTGTCAACATAAAAGTTGTAGATACTCTGAATATAACAGAAAAACATATAGAAACTTTTGTGGACAGAAATTATTTCTGGAACAACTATAAAGCAATAATAAAAATGCTTGACAATCGTGATGTAGTGAAACAGTTCTTTAATTTCTGAATTTCGGAGGAATAAATGAATAAAAAAGCCATAAAAATACTCGTTGTGGATGACGATGAAAGCATCCTTTCTTCTATCTCAAGAGCACTTAAAACTGAAGGTTATACAGTTATTACTGAAAACAAACCGGAAAAAGCACTTGATTATGTCAGAAACAATATTGTTCATATAGCTCTCGTTGATATCCTTATGCCTAAAATAGACGGAATAACCGTCCTTAATGTAATAAGAGATGTTAACGGACTTTCACAGGTAATCATGATGAGTGCCTACACTACTGTGGACAGAATCATAACAGCTCTTGAAAGCAGTGCCAATGATTTTATCATCAAACCTTTTGATTCTGTGGATGTTGTTTTGAAAACAGTTGAGAGAGCAGCCGCCAAACTTGATCGTTGGAAAAAAGTTTTGAAAGATACCGGAGCGATATAGATGGCACCTTCGAATCCCGATAGAGCGAGACTTACACTTTTGACTCTTCAGGAAGTTGATTATCCTCCCACTTTCACATATTATTTCTTCTCTGAAATTATAAAAGCATTTGAATCATCTGCAGATTCTGATATCTATCACTCCATAAGGGTTTCAGTGATTTCCTGGTTCATAGGTAAAAAACTCGGATTTGATAACGATGATATGAACGAGCTTTTTGTAAGTGCCATACTGCACGACATAGGAGGACTTTCAAAAGGTAAAAACATAGCGGACAGCATATCCGTCAATCCAGATCCGTTCAGCCAGAAAACAAATTTTTATATATTTTCACATACTCACAGAGGTCATTATTTTCTAAGACGATTCCCGACACTCAGAAAAGTCGCAGACATAGTTTTTGCTCATCATGAATTTTTCAACGGCACGGGGTTTCCGCTGGGATTAAAAGAAGAGAAAATACCCCTTGCATCGAGAATAATACGCATTGCCGACTCAGTTGACATAACACTAAGAAATTACGAAATAAATACCGTAGACGAACTCACTTCTTTTTTGAGTATTACCCTGTCGGATGAGTTTGATCCCTCAATATACAAGATTTTTGAAAACCTTCTGCAAGAAAACAATTTTTTTGAAAAAATAAAGGATTCTGCATACATTGAAAAAAAATTTGAAGCTGTTGTGAAATCTCTTAAGGATGATAAATATCTCTACTCCACCGATACAATAAACCGTCTTTTTGAAAACATAGCCATACTTACCGACAGCATAACCTCCCATGAAAAAAACCACTCTCTGCGTGTTGCAGAATTTGCCGAAAAAATAGTTATGGGGCTGAAATTTGATACCCCTGAAGTAATAAATACCCGTTGGTCAGCTTTTCTACATGATATTGGAAAAATAAAGAACGACCACTCTGTTTATTCAAAAAAAACCAAACTGACCACCCACGACTGGGATGTCATATATTCTCACCCTAAGCTTTCATACAGCATTGTAAATAATGTTCCGGGAATGGAAAAAATAGCCTACTATGTTCTATATCATCATGAAAACTTTGATGGATCCGGATATCCGGAAGGTCTGTCCGGAGAAAAAATACCTCTCATATCAAGAGTTTTAAGAGTTGCGGATGCTTTTGAAGCCATGACTTCAGAGCAGATTTATCAGAGAAAGCGTGATTGGCAGCTTGCAATGAAAGAGCTTAATAATTGTGCAGGAAAACAGTTTGACCCGAAAATAGTTGAGCTGTTCACAAATATATACAACTGAGAAATTTTATCATAGAATAATCCAGAGAAAATCCGATTGAAGATTTGCAGTCAGATATACACCGGGAATATTAACTTTGTTGAGAAAACTTTTTAAGCTTTATTTGAGTCCTGTGGCGGCGGCATCATTCTGGGCCATGTCATTTATCTGGTACAAGATGGCGTATGAGTCTTTTCAGCCGATGACGGTAATTTTTTTCAGACAACTTTTTTCCGCACTTCTTCTTATTTTTATAGGAAAATTTTTCTCAAAAATAATGAAATTGAGAAGGGAGGACATAAAAATACTTTTTCTTCTCTCATTTTTTCAACCGTTATGTTATTTTATAGGTGAAAGTTACGGAGTGAAGTTTGTGTCATCTTCTGTTGCCGCTATAATTATTTCTACAATTCCGGTATTCACTCCTTTTTTTGGAAAAATATTTATGAAGGAAAAAATTTCTTTCTTCAACTATGCGGGGCTTTTTCTTTCTTTCATCGGCATTGTTCTGATGGTTGTTAACAGAGATTTCAGCTTTGACGCTCATACGGGGGGAGTTTTATTGATGTTTCTTGCCGTTTTTTCAGCCATAGGTTTTGCAATAACTGCAGGGAATCTGACTCGTATTTACAACACTTTCACCATTGTCACCTGGCAGAATATATTCGGAAGTCTCATGTTTCTCCCCATTTTCTTTATTGTTGATTTTGATCATATATCTTCTGCTCAGATAAGTTTTTCTTCGGTGAAAGCCATAATCTATCTCACGGTTTTTGCATCCATAACAGCCTTCTTCTGTTTTCTCAGATCCGTCAGAGAACTGGGTGTTACAAAAACCAATGTTTTTATTAATCTTATTCCTGTGATAACAGCATTGGCGGCCTGGATACTTCTTGATGAAGAGTTTTCCGCTTTAAAACTTTCAGGGATGATCGTTGTTATCTGCGGACTTTTTATTTCACAGAAAAAAAGAAATACCGCACCTGATAAGCTTGTCAAACTGAAGTGAAATCAATGTGTATCATATGCTTCGATATGCTCGGGAATACCGAAAAGCACACCTTCACATACTCCAGTTTCGGAATTTTTTATTGCTGTTACCGATGATCCGAATCCGTCTCCACTAAGAAGAATATTGGGTCTGAGATTATATGTTTTCTCAAAAAGAGACCCGCCCTCTTTTTGTGAAAAAACAACCGCCATACCGGTATCCATTCCATGTTTGCTTCCTGCAATCAGAGCACCTTCATCTCCCCAGTTGTCGCAATAATCAAAATCTGTCAGAGATGTACCTCCGGTTGCTCCGGCAGTGGGTTCAAGTTTCAAATGATCCTCTTTTCCAGGGAAAAAATCTCCGGAAGCTGTTTCATACAGATAGATAGCTCCTTTTCCTGATTCTTCCGGAGCGAGAACACCGAGGTATATTCCCGAAGAAGTATTTACAATACGCAAAACCGCTCCAAAACGCAGTTCTTTTTCAGAGTCAGGAAAAAGTTCAGCTGCAGGTGCAGTATTATCAAAACCTTCAGTCCCGTCATATATTAAAACTCCGCCGGTGTTAACTGCGTCTTCGGTTTTTTTGAGTCCCCAGCTTCCCACGGCAAGATCCTTTACTCCGTCACCATTGAAATCATCCAGAACCAGAGATGCTCCAAAGTACTGTTTCCACTCTTTAAGCAGTGGAGCAATAGTGTATTCTTCATTTTCAGAGAGACCGCTTTCGCCACCTTTGAAAACAGCAACCAACCCGGTACTTCCGGGATCAAGATCCTCGCCTGCATTTTGTCCGCCGGCGATAACATCAAAAAAACCGTCTCCGTCAATGTCACCGCATACCAGACTTTGTGACATGACATCTCTTTCCCGGATGAGATCTTTACTCAGGTGTGATACGCTGTAAGTTTCAGGATCAAATTTTTCTGAGCTGTCCTCACCGTAAAAAACAAAAAATTCTCCGGCTGCAAAAACACCTTCAACTGTTGAAAGATGACTGGATATTACAATATCATCAAATCCGTCTCCGTTTATGTCACAGGGACCGGCAACAGCATAACCGAATCCTGAATGGAGTTTTCCGTCGGGATGATGCAAAACAAGAAAAGCATCCTCAAGATTTTTTGGGAAGGGCTCTTTTTCAAAAAAATACACAGCTCCCGAAGGTTTTTCCATATCATAAGGCGGGTCAGCTTCGTGGATGGCACTCACAGCAAAAAAATCACTTCCGTTTATATCAAAAATCTTAATTCCGAAAAAACCGCCCTGTCCCAGAAGCACATCTGAAAAAGAAGGATTCTCTTCCCCGATCTCTGTAAAAGCAACGATGCCTCCTGTCTGATAATATTCTTTCATTACGGAATCTTCATCGTGAAAAACTTCATCATCATAAGCTGTGTTATCATAAAAATCACCGACTGTTGAAAAATCAGAGGAATCGTCATCGTTTTGAACATCCACCGATCTGTTTTTTCCAGAGGAGTTACAGGCTGTAAAAATAAAAAAAACAGAAAGGAGTAAAAATCGGAGTTTTTTCATAATTCTTCCTATCACAAATTATTCCAGACTATTTTTCCGTCAACAATTGTCATGACACATCTTGTTTCAACAAGAAAAGGATCACCGTCAAAAATTGCAATATCTGCATCTTTACCGGGTTCAAGAGTTCCTACACGGGAAACAACTCCGCATATTGAAGCAGGATTTACTGTTATGGCTCGGAGAGCCTCATAACGCGGAAGACCGGCTTTTACCGAATAAGCTGCCATAAGTGGGAGATATTGAACCGGGATAACAGGAGAGTCTGTTGTTATGGCACAGAGGACTCCGGCTTTAGAAAGTATTTTTAGAGTCTTAAAATCCCTGTCTTTAAGCTCCTCTTTAACTTTTGATGTCAGAGTTGGCCCTACAACACAGGGAACTTTCTTTTCCGAAATATATTCGGCTATTTTATGACCATCCGTGGCGTGTTCTATAACCAGATTGAAATCAAATTCATCCTTTATTCTTATAATTGTGGCAATGTCATCAAAACGATGTGCATGACATCTGAGAGGGACCTCTTTTTTCAATATTTTCTCCAGAGCTTCAAAAATGAGATTCCGCTCGAAAGATTCTGCACGCTTTTTCTTTTTTTCAATATAATTAAGAGTTTTTACAAAGTATTCACGCATAAGGGCCGCTGTACCCATACGGGTCGAAGGCATTTTTTTTC
>JAWOGE010000011.1:0-2558 GCA_046497165.1 bacterium
GATATAAGAATTATTTCAGCTACCAATAAAGATCTCAGAGATGAGGTGGAAAAAGGAAATTTCAGAGAAGATCTTTATTACAGACTTTCTGTTTTTCCCATCAGAATCCCTCCGTTGAGAGAACGCCCCGAAGATATTCCTGTACTTGTGGATTATTTTATTGAAAAACTCAATAAGGAATATAAAAAAAATGTAAAAAGACCGGACAACAAAATAATGAGAGAGCTTTCCAAAAAAGAGTGGAAGGGCAATGTTCGTGAACTTCGTAATTTCACAGCACGCTACATACTTTCATCGGGGGATGTAAGTATGACCACCGACGGAGGATTTTCTTCAAAAGGTGATTCTTCCGATGTTGTTTCCTTTAAAATAGGGGAATTATCTCTCAAAGATATGGAGAAAAAAGTTATAAAAACAACTCTTAAATATACCGGCGGAAATAAAAAGGAAACTGCGGAGCTTCTTGATGTTTCCCAGAGAACTATTTATCGTAAACTTACGGACGAAGATGTCTGAAACCATTTCTAAAATCTTAAAAACCTAAAAAGCTTTAAATATAGGGGTGACTTCGTGTGGTCGCCCTGATAATGCCATATTCTTTTTAAAACATGGGAAAGAATTTTGATTCAGAAGAGTTACACAAAATCTGAGGTCCACCCTCAGGTTAATCGGCGATTTTTGTAACTCCTTATAAACAAAAAGCTTTTTCATTTTTCAATGCTGGTGTTTACAAACATTTGTGAAGCTGTGAGTGGTCTAAGTTGCTGGTTTTTTTGATATGGGAAACTTGTGTTATACAAATCTGTTTTTAAGAAGTTCTGAATATATTTGCCGGGCACAGCTTTCCGCTGTTGAATTTTCTGAAATAACAAGCATATCCGAAGTTTCGGCATAAAGTGCTAAGCGACTTTTCATAAGTTTTCTGATAGATTCCAAGGAGTTTTTTTCAGGTAGAAGAGGCCTTTTTTTATTGTTTTCTATTCTTGAAGCTGTTGTTTCGGGAGAGGAAAAGATCCAGATATCCAGAGTTTTTCCTTTTAGAAATTTGCAATTTATGGGTTCTGTCACCACACCTCCGCCGCAACTGAGAATGCCCGGAGAGGAACTTAAAAGTATTTTGCTTTCCAGTTTTCGAAATGCGTTTTCCCCTTTTTCTGAAATGAGTTCAAAAACAGACATTCCCGTTGCTTTTTCTATTTCCCAGTCTATATCTCTGAAAGAGAGACCTGAGAGTTCAGAAAGCTTTTTTCCTATGGAAGTTTTGCCGGCTGCCATGAAACCTGTTAGAGCTATTATTTTTGACTTTTTTGGAGTTTTGCCGGCAGCATCTGAAAAAACTTTTTCATCGGCTTTTTTTCCGGTAAATATGTATGCAGAATGCAAAGCCTGGTTGACAAGCCATTGTATGCCTGAAATCACTTTTGCACCTTGTGATTTCGCTTTTTCAGCAATTTTTGAGTTTCCGGAGTATCCGGCTTCAAGTACAAATTGTCCTTCAGAAAAAGAAAAATTATCGAAATTGTCAGGTTCAGCGGGAATAGCGAATATTATTCCGTGGTATTTCTCTATGATTCCGGATGCTTTTTCAAGAGGAATTTCCGGAATCGAAAAATCCCGGGATATTTTTTTTCTTGTGAATTTGTTTCTTGCCGCAACTGTTACGGTGGCTTTTTTTTTCAGAACACCGTATACAGCAGCTCTGGCGGCTCCTCCTGAACCCACTATTAGAAAAGAGGTTTTACTGTTAACCGGACAACCTGCTTTTTCAAGGGAACGCAAAACCCCGATATAATCTGTGTTGAATCCATACAGAAGGTTGTTTTCCACTCTGATGGTGTTTACAGCACCCGTTTTTAATGCGGAATCATCAAGTTTATGTAGAAAAGGGATGATGCTTTCTTTAAAAGGAGCTGTGATATTAAGACCTTTTAAAGGTAGAAAAGATGTCAGCTTTATAAGTTCTCTGGTTTTTCGGGTACTTATTCTTAAATATCGAGCTTCAGGGAATAACTTCTGAAACCATGAGTTGAACATAAAAGGACTTCTGCTGTGAAGAACGGGGTTGCCTGCGACTCCGAAAATTTGTTTATTCAAAGTATCTCCAGCCATTTGTCTTCGAGTTCTTTATAAAAAATTTGTCCCGGAGCAATGTTTTTATTCCGCTTTGATGAAGCATAGGTAAAAGGGATATTAAAAAAAGGTGACAAAACTCTAAAAAGAGGACCATAATTTCCCATTCCAACAGGAACAACTTTAGGATTTAATTTGGATATTGAAAGAAGTCTCAGCATATCTTCTTCATTTCGGCAAAAACATGCAATTTTTACATAGTCTGTTTCATATAGGAGAAGTTTTTTCAAAATTGATTCCAGCTCTTTTTTTTTCGGTGTTTTTTTAAAATTGTGGTAGCTTGCAATTAACTTTGTGTTTCGTTTTTCAGCTTCTTTTTTTATGCCCTGAGCCCATCCTCATCCGGACGCTTGCGCGGCGTGTAATACAGACTCGACCGGGACACTTCCACCAGCTCACACGCTCGACGCTGTGAGCTCAGATCTTTG
>JAWOGE010000127.1:0-3866 GCA_046497165.1 bacterium
CTGTTAAAAAAGTTCTTGAAATAAAAAAAGAACTTTCACAATCTGAGGAAGAGAAATAAAACCTGAATCGTTCGATTCTGAGTTAGAAAACACGGGAAAGAGTTCTGATTCAGAAGAGTTACGCAAAATCTGAGGTTCACTCTTAGTTTAATCGGAGATTTTTGTAACTTTTTAAGGACAGAGGGTTTTTCCATTTTCATCCGGTTGATCCGGTTGGTTTTTCCCATTTTCCGGATTAAGATATTTATTCAAGACAGTTTTTAATTTGTCGGTTTCTATGGGTTTTGTTAAAAAATCGTCCATGCCGCTTTTCATAGATTTTTTTCTTTCGTGTTTCAGAGCTCCGGCTGTGAGCCCCACAACAACTGTATGCGGTATGTTCTCTTGAGTCTCTAAGCTGCGCAATTCTGAAGTGGCTTCGTTACCGTCCATTTCCGGCATCTGAACATCCATAAAAACAATGTCCGGTTTGCTTTTCAATATCTTATCAAAAGCTTCACGGCCGTTTTCAGCTTCAATTATATCGGAATCGGGAACAAGCTGCTTTATCAGTGTTTTTGCAAAAAGCATATTGTTTAGGTTGTCTTCGGCTATGAGTATGGTATGGTGTCTGCCTGTTTTTTCAGAAGTTTTATTGACAATCTCTTTTTTATCTTCCTCTTTACAGGTTTTTTCTCTTTTTATATTGAGCAGACATTCTAAAAGTTCACTCTGTTTAACCGGTTTTGTAAGTCTGAAACATATGCCGAGCTCCCTGCATTTTTCATGAAGTCCCGCATCATCTGATGATGAATGCAGCAGAATGACCGGTTGCTTTTCAGGCGGAAGTTCCAATTTTTCTCTTATCATTCTAATAGTTTCAAGCCCGTTGATATAGGGCATGTTATAATCACACACAATCAGATCAAACACTCTGCTTCTTTCTATTGTTTTAAGTGATTCAAAACCGTTATCACAGCTCACACAGTCAATACCCCATTTTTTGAAGATATTTTCCAGTATTATTCTGTTGTTTTTATTATCGTCAATGACAAGAGATCTTTTTATATTGCCGAGCTCTTTCTTTACGGCTTTCTCACCTTCCTCAAAATCTGTTTCCATTGTGAAGTGAAATTCGGAGCCTTTCCCCTGAACAGATTCAACCTTTAGTCTGCTACCCATTTTTCTTGCAAGCTGATCTGATATCACAAGACCGAGACCTGTCCCTCCGAATTTTCGAGTGGTGGAGGAGTCCGCCTGCGAAAACGCCTTGAAAAGCCTTTTTTTCTGGGAATCTGTAATTCCTATGCCGGTGTCCCTCACAGAAAATTTTATACTTCCACGGCTGTTTTCTTTTTTTAAAAAAGAAACTTTAAGTTCGATTTCACCCTTTTCAGTGAATTTCAGAGCGTTGCTCAAAAGGTTTGTAAGTATCTGCCGAACTCTTACGGGATCAACCATGGCAAAACGGGGAATCTCTGGATCGATGTTCAAAAGAAGTTCAATCCCTTTTTTTCCTGCCGGATATTTTATTAAATCCGCTGTCTGTTCAAGCAGCTCTATTATATCTGTTGAAACCGTCTCCAACTCCAGCCTGCCGGCTTCTATTTTGGAAAAATCAAGAATGTCGTTTATTATTTCAAGAAGCCTCTTGCCGCTGGAGATAATAGTATCTACATATTGCTTCTGAACTCTGTTGATATCTGTACCCTGCAACAGTTCAGAAAACCCGATGACACTGTTCATGGGTGTCCGAATCTCGTGAGACATGTTTGCAAGAAATTCGCTCTTGGCATTGTTGGCAGCTTCCGCTGTTTCTTTTGCTTTTTTCAATTCGTCTTCTATTTTGAGTCGCTCTGTTATCTCATGTTCGAGTTCGTTCCGAGAGGCGGTGATTTTTTGAAGATTTTCTGCCATATTGTTAAAGGCGGAGGTCAGTGTGCCCAGTTCATCGTGAGATGTTACAGAGATTCTGTGTTCCAGAGTACCTTCTCCCAATTTTTTTGTGCCTCGTACTAATTTTTTTATGGGAGCCGTGGCAGCAGTTACATTGGCTAATAAAGCCATGCTTCCTAATACCCAGAGAATAATTGCAATCATAATAACAGTTCTCTTCAGTGTTCTCAAAGGGGCGAATGCTTCTGCAACATCAATTTTTACAATCAGCCCCCAATTCTTACTTTTCACGGGTACATGGCAGAAAGCTGCAAGAACAGGAACGCTCCGGTAATCAATCTCTTGTAAGAAACCGCTATCTCCTCCGGTGGAATTGCTTATGGACTGTGTCAGCCCTGTGTTTATATCAAGTGTTGTAAGTGCTCTGTTCGGCTGGTGATGCAAAGAGTTCATGATGACATATTCATTTTCAACCCTTGAAATCAGTATTGTCTCACCAGTATTTTTCATACCGGTGCGGTCAGTAAGCACAGCCATCATGCGATCAAGGGACAGTACAACTTTGACAACTCCTACTGTATTTTCATTTCCAGTCTCTGGATGGATTAAAGGCAAAGCAAGGCTGTATTTGAAATCTTCGTTTTCTGCTCTGAAGCCACTCTGATATTTTCCCCTGAGGCCTTGCTGAAAAAAGTTCCGGTCATTTTTTTTTCGTCCGATTTGGGTAGGGTCGGTGCAGGCAACAACAGTACCTTCCAAGTTTGTTATTTCGATATCTTTGATAGCATCCACAGATGTTTTGGCATCCTTTAGTATTTTCATTATTCCTTCACGGTTCTCTTCAGAAGAATGAATGTCAGTAGCATTGTCAAATGCAATAAGGTTTTTTCGTAACTGTGTTCTGGATGCTACTAAAGCAACGCGCTCAAAATCTTGTTCAATGATACTCACAACTTGATCGCTTTTTGATTTGGCAATGGCACTTAAGTCAAAAAAGATCTGATCCCTTAAGATGTTGCTGCCTGTTGTATGCATTAAACCTATGGTTGTGAGTATAGTTAAAAAAAAGATTATAGAACTGAAAAGTATTATTTTAAAGCGCAGAGAATTCCAGATTATCCTTTTTAGTGACAAAATCTTTTGTTTAATTTTTTTGAACATTTATCTCGTATCCTTTTATGTCTGAAAGTCGCACGGTTCAGGTTTGAATAATCGATTTCTTTATGCAGTTTTCTTTAAAACAGACAGCAGAATGAGCCACTCTTTTTTTATTTCCTCAAGTATTCTATATGCCTCCTGTGAGTTTTTCAAACGGATGCAATGTTCCGCCTTTTTTGTAAGATCTGAAAAAATACAGCATCTCAGGTTGGCTGCGGAACCTTTCATGGTGTGGGCTGTTTTTCCTGCTTCTTCAAAGGATTTTTTGTTCAAAAAATTTTCCAGATCTTTTATTCTTTCTGCAGTGTCTTTTATGAAATTTTCAAGTATGAGCTCCAGAATTGCTTCGTCGCCGGCAAGCATGGAGAGAACCTCTTCTCTGTCGAAATGCTCTTTTCCATTTTCATCCGGTTGATCCGGTTGGTTTTTCCCATTTTCCGGATTAAGATATTTATTCAAGACAGTTTTTAATTTGTCGGTTTCTATGGGTTTTGTTAAAAAATCGTCCATGCCGCTTTTCATAGATTTTAACAAGCTATTAATATAGAACTTTCCACCACCGAAACGTACAAAGATATTATCCCCAAGCGCCTAGGACCAAATAAAATTTCAGCCTTCGTAAGTATTATGCGTGGATGCAATAATTTTTGCACCTATTGCATTGTGCCATATACCAGAGGACGAGAACGAAGCAGAGATCCCGAAAGCATAAAAACCGAAATTCAAAAACTGGTTAGTGAAGGATACAAAGAAATCACGCTCCTGGGACAAAATGTCAATTCATATAGGTTTGATGATGATGGCGAAAACATGAGCTTCCCGGCATTACTTGA
>JAWOGE010000268.1:0-15633 GCA_046497165.1 bacterium
TTCCCAGGAATCACTTCAGTCAGTATACCGAATGGATTATTATTTTCCCAACAGCGTTTACAATGAAAACACCGATGAGCCTGTTAACGGCAGACGATTTCATATCAGCGGCATATCTGATGTCACGGGAACTGTCACCGATGTTTTTATAAACGAAAAAGAGGTGAGCACTCTGTTGGTAAAACCTAAGATAGAGTGGTATCATGTATGGCCCCGGGAAGTGAAAAAAGGAGAACCTGTTTGGTTTGCTTTTCATTCACATGATCCCGATTGGAATGATACATCCGCAGGAAAACTTCGAATTGAAACAGACAACGGAGAAGCGGTAAATGAAAACTTTTCCGTACATAAATCAACGGTTAGTTTAAGTTATGTAACAACCACAGATGACATGAATACAATGCTTATTCACATCAAAAACACCGGAAATTCTCCTCAGACACTGGAAAATCTTTATGTAAACGGAAAAGAGGTCTATAATACAGATGTGGCATGCATTCCTGAACCGGAACTTCTTCCGGAACAGACAGCTCTGTGGACTGTTCCTCTTTGTGAACCAGCTGAAATCGGAAGTGCCTGGACGGTTACTGTTGAATTCAACAATGCCGATCCTACAACATCTGTGGGTCGTATAATAAAGCCTTTCTATCCCGTGGAATCATGGCCTAAAACCAGCAACTGCCCTTTTCCCGGAGTAAATGATGAAAATTTTCAGAAACATACGCAAGCCGGATTTGACACATTTTATATGTACCGGGGAGGATGCGGAAACTGCAGTTGCGACACCTCGGAATTAATAAATGTCACCGCTCCCTCTGTTGATAATTTTTCAATTCTCATTGGAGATGATTTTCTTCACCATCCCGATCCGGAACTTTTCATTACAGACAGTTCTGGAGTCGCCGGCTTTCTCACCGGAGATGAATCAGACGGAAATATCTGGGACGATGATTATCCGAGACCTGCAAAAAAAGCATCCGAGGCAAGACAGCTCTGGTCGATGTACCCTGAACTTCCGGTGTACAACGGTGCAAAAACAAATAAATATGTAGGATCTTTTGCCGGAATGACCGATATTCAGGGGATTGATCTGTATGTGGCGGCATGTGCACCGCATATTACCTCATGGGGAAATCATCCTCCTCTCAGGGCAGCATACGATTACCTCAAAAACACCCGCAACAACCATATGCCTCTTCCAACCTGGATGTATGCACAGGGACTGAGCACCGTATGGAATAAAGACGGTGTCGGCGGCGGAACAATTCATGTGCAGCCAGATCCGCAGGAAATATTGCTCCAGGCTCTTTCTGTGGTCGCTGCCGGTGGAAAAGGGATGATGTGGTTTCAGACAGATATGGGAGAAGCTGATTACAAGCCTGAACGATGGGAAGCCATATCCGCTTCCAACAGAATTGTCCGTGCAGTCCGGCATTTTTTAAGAAGGGGTGACATCACCGGCAGTGCACTTTCCGAAAACGAAGTTATTGTGGAGGCGATTCGTTCAGAGCGTGCAATTATAATACCCGTTCTCAGTTTGAAAACAGATCCTGAAAAAGATCCTACCGATGTTAAATGCGGTGCTTCTCTGGTATCTGAAGCAACAGTTCCTCACTGGATATTTGAATATCAGGAAGTTGATGTTGATGTCATTGTTCCCGATTCTTTCGGAATAAAAGATATGTTTGAAGTCACAAGTGAAGGGATCCTCGACTTATCCTACGGCATTTCAGCTCAGGACAGAACTATAAACATATCGGGAATTGCTCTTGACAATATGATTCCCGTTCGTCTTATTGTTTTTGCGGCAGACGAAGATGTGCGAAACGAAATGAACGCTGAAATAGAACCTTTTCTTCAATAATGAAAAGTGGCTGGTTCGGAAAAAACATGAAAAAAACCACCTCTTTGTTGCTGAGCTCAATTAAAATAGCTGCCGTAGTATATCTTTTAACGGGCCTTCTGCTTTATATTTTTCAGGAAAAACTTCTGTTTTATCCTGCAGGAACAGACAACCCCGCTCTGTCTGAAATACAAAACCGTTACCAACATGTTAAAGAACTGCAGATCACTTCAAATGACGGAAAAAATCTTCACGGATGGGTTGTCGACAATTCAGTTGAAAATGAAGCCCCCGCCGGGATAATATTTTATTTTGGAGGAAACGCTGAAGAAGTTTCACACTGGATAGATAAAGTTCAGGAGCTTGAAAACTGGGTGGTTGTACTTACAAACTATAGAGGCTACGGACTGAGCGAAGGCAGCCCCGGTCAAAAAATGTTGTTTGACGATGCCTTGAAAATATTTGACCATTTTGATTCTGATGAAAAATACAAAGGAATTAAAAAAATTTCTATGGGCTGGAGTCTCGGTACCGGAGTTGCTGTTCATCTTGCCTATAAAAGAGAAATCCACGGAGTTTTTCTGATTTCGCCCTATGACAGCATAACTGAAATTGCCGTTAAAAATTATCCGTTTTTTCCAGTTAAATTAATGATAAAACACCCTTTTGATTCAGCTTCAAAAGCTCCTAAAATCAATGTTCCGGTAAGAATTATAGCAACCTCGGGAGACAGGATAATACCTTCTGAAAACTCTGAAAGACTCGCTTATGTATGGGGCGGCGACAAAAACATTCTCATCGTGGAAAACTACAGACACAACACTTTGATAAGCAGCTCTGCTTTCAAAAAGTACTTCACTGAATCTTTCGATTTTTTCAAAAGAGTGCCGCAATAAGAGCTATATCGTCCAATTCAGGTCTTATATTTATGTACTCATTTCGCTCTTTCAGAAATATCTATATTTTTACATTTTTCAAACTTCTCTATGTTGTCTTTAAGCATAAAGAATATGTTTCTGTCGAGCTTTCCTGTGTTAACCTCTTCGTTTTCCATTATGGCAAGAGCTTTTTGAACAGGAATACCTTTTTTATATGTCCGGTCGGCAGCGGTTAATGCATCATAGATATCAGCTATGACAAGAATTCGCTGTACAATTCCTATCTTATGGGCCGGCAACCCTCTCGGATATCCGCTTCCGTCCAGTTTTTCATGATGGCTATAGACATATTCAGGGACATTTCTGACTTCAAAAGGCCACTTCATGGAACTTAAAATGTCGTAACTGTTCTGGACATGTCCCTGCATGGACTCTCTTTCCTTTGCAGTGAGATTCCCACGCGGCACGGCAAGAAATGTGTATTCTGAATCGTCGAGCAGACGGTGTTCTTTCCCGTCGGTACTGACAATGAATGAGTGGGCTTTTTCAAGTATCTCTTTCTGTTCTTCTGTGAGAGGACTCGGAGTGTTGATATCATCAAGTTTGCTTTGAAAGTAACATATAAAATCAATTTCTTCCTTTCGATCAACTCCGTCTTTCAATTCATCCCGTTCAAGAGCCGTACGGAGATAACGAAGCCTTCCCGTGAGCCGCTCATAGTCTGAAGGATAGAGTTTGTTGATTTTGGAAAGTATATGCTCCCTGACACCTATTTTTCCGAAATCGTGCATAATGGCAGCCATTTCAGCTGTTTTAAATTCATGTTCCGTAAACTCAACATCTTTAAAAAGCGAGCTGTCCTCATTTATCATCTCCATGAGTGCCACCGTTATTCTTGCAACCCGTTCGGAATGACCTTTTGTTGCAGGGTCTCGTTGTTCAATGGATTTACTGCTTGAAAGTATTATATTCTCAAGAAGTTCAGCAGTCTCTTCATACATTCTGCGGTTTTCCACTGAAACACCGGCAAGGGAAGCAAGACTTTTAAGAAGCATTTCGTCATATTTGGAAAAAGAGACTTTCTTTCCACCTTCCCCCTTCTTATTTATAAGCTGTATGGCCCCCACTGTTTCATCCCTCGGAGTTCTCATGGGAACCGTAAGTATGGACTTTGTACGATAGTTGAATTTTCGGTCAAATTTATCGTTGAAAATACAGGGACCTTTTTCAGAAAGAGAATACGCATCTTTTATATTGAGTGTTTTTCCCGAATGACATACATAACCCACAAAACTTTTCATGTCGTAAGGAATTTTCTTTTTTTCTATGGTCTTTATATCCAGTTTTTCATTCTGACTGGAAACAAAATATATATTTTTTTTGTCCTTCCCCATTAAATAAAGTGTTCCCGCTTCAGCTCCAGTGGTATCCCGGCAGAAAGAAACAATCTTGTCCCACAGAGCTTTATTATTTTTTTCAAAAGAGATATCTATCCCGATTCTGTAGTTATTTATTATCTCTTTTTTAAGGCGGGAAAACATCTCCGCACTGCCGAGAAGTACAGAAATCATAAATTCGTCAATCTCCTCACCATTTATCTTGAAAATATTATTTGCAGATATCTCAAAATCATCGGAAAAAGAGGCTATAAGTATAAAATCACTGTCTGAAGCCATTTTTCTGACTTTTTTTTCATCTTTTTCAAAACAGACAAAAAGAAAAGGACCCTCTTTTTGCAGAACCATCTCTTTAAGATCTTCCGTGGATTGATATACCGCGTGTTCTTCATTTGGTATGACTTTTAAGAATTCCGGAATAAGAACTGTTTTCATTTTCTCTCCTCTCCGCCGACCTCATGAAGCAGCGTATCTATAATGTTTATTTTTTTCTCTGTTTTTTTTCCGTCGATATGCCCCGAATCAGACAGAACATTTTTCTTTTTAAGGAACAAAACCGTATCATAAAGGTCGTCAACCGTCATTGTTCCGCCCGGCTCTCCCACAAGTTTCTGTTTTAAAAAACGCACCGCATGGGATGTTGATTTAAAAACAATTTTTTCTTTCTCTTTCTCAAATATTTTAAGAGAGTCGGAAACCAGTCTGAAATACGGCTCAAAATAACGATTTACAGCTTTTACGAACCACTCTTCAAGCTCTTTTCCGGCAATTACAGATGCTATTTTTGTGTTGTGTCTGTATCCTCGAATTATAAATGAAAGATATTCCGAAGGGAAAGATTCTTCAGATTTTGTAAGAACAGAGTTCGCAAAAAAATGGGCAAGTACAAATGCGGCACCGTTTTTATGATAACAGAACTCTTTTTTTGCCCGATTGTTTATTTTAAAAAAAACTTTTTTTTCCACCACTGTGCTTATTTTCCCTGATTCCGCCATGATTCTCATGAGCTTCGGAACATTGTCCGAAAGTCTTTCAAGGGCCGGTGCCATGTTAATTCCCGGAATTGAAGAAAAAAGAGAAACTGTATATTTCATGCGTTCAATCATATTACCGACAGTTACTCCGTCGGTATAAAGGAATGTCACGGCAAAAATTGAAGAAAAAGATATATAGCTCTGTTGCTCCAGCAGAAAAGATATATCTTCCGGAAAATTATCACGCCATTTTCCTGAAAGATAAACAGGCGAAGCAAAATTTATGTAAACAGGTCCGTAACGAGCCCGGAAGAGAGACATGATTTTTTTAAAGAAGTTCTTTTTTTCAGCCTCTTTACCCTTGTGAGTTTCTTTTTCAAACTCCTCTATCTCTTTGAGTTTTTCATAAGTTATTGATACCGGAATCACATAGGTTCGATTACCTGAACGACCTCTTATTTCAGAAAGCATCTGAAGAACACCTCTACGGGGATAACGAACTCTTCCACTGCGGGAACGACCTCCCTCTATGTAAAATTCAATATCGTATCCTGAACAGACAACTGTTTCGAGGTATGTTGAAAAAACAGTCCTATAAAGCTTATCTTCCATTCTGCGTTTTATGAAAAATATTCCCCAGCGTTTAAGCAACTTTCCAAGAGGGAAAAAAGATAGGTTTTCTCCGGCCACAGCAAGCGGAAGAGTTATTTTTTCAGAATAAAGAAGGTTAAAAAGAACAAGATGATCCAGATAGCTTTTATGGGTCGGAACAAACACAAGAGTAATCCCCGACTTTGCCGCAAAACGCCGCAGCATGGTTATCTGCTTTTGAGAATATATCAGTCGTGAAAAAATCATATTCAGGCCTTTTCTTACAATACCTGACATTATATCCGTCATTACAGGGCTGTACCGTGTTTCAATTTTTTTAAGACACTCTTCAGCCTGTTCTCGTTCAATATCGCTTGAAATATCAAGCTTCATAAGAGTTTCGTTGCGCATTTCCAACCAGTTTTTCAGTGAAACTCCCACGATATTTCGCTTTTCATCTTCTATCATTTCGTAAAGTTTATGAAAAAGATGCTGAGAATAGCGCTCATACTCTATTTCACGAGCCAGACCTATTCTAACCGTCAACTTTCTCTGTCCAAAAATAAGCAGCAGTATTTCACGAAAACCTGACCAGAGATTGTATTTGCCGATATGTTTGAAAAGCCAGTTTTTTCTTTTCTTTCCGCTTGCCTTGTTCCACAATGTTGTAACAGGCACCGCATAGAAATGTTTTTTTGAAATACGAGGTATCAGATAAGCCCAGGCAGGATCTCTCTTAAAAAACTCCTGATCTTCAAGAGGAATATACAAACCTCTGATCTTTCCGGAATAATGAAGAGGTTTTCCCGAAAATCGAGAAATAAAAGATCTCCATATTTCGGAAAAAGAATGCAGTGCCGTGGTTTTAGGCCCGAATGAGTGAGAAGGAACCGGAATGTTGTTTTTCATAAAAAAACTGTTTATAATAAACAGCTCCACTACGGAGGATCTTCTCGACAAAAATGCGGGGATTTTTTTTATTCCGTCAAGAGAACGAAGCTCTTCAATGTCCACCACTTCAAAATTTATTCTTTTTGAAAGATACTTCCAGATAAAACGAAGAAAAGGCCTATTTTTATAAGATTTAATAAATTTTCTGCTGTAAAAATAACGCCTCTGGTTTTTCAATTACATAAAACCTTTTATAATGTTTCCAGGACTGTATTTTTCCGGAACAATTGAAAAAACACCTTCGAGATATTTTTCCGCTTTCTGAAGTTTGCCGGAATCATTATAGTAGATTGTATAGATCACATCTCCTTTTTTTACAGAATCCCCACACTTTTTCCTGAGTTTAAATCCAACACTGAGGTCAACAGCATCCTCTTTTTTCAACCTTCCGCCACCAAGAAAAACAAGAGCCTTTCCCATTTTGAAAGCTGAAATTTCTCTTATAAAACCCTCTTCATGAGCATAGACATCTTTGGAATAAAGGGGTTTTGGAAGAATATCCGGCGAATCGACAACTTCAGAATCGCCACCCTGTTTTTCAATCATAGTTTTAAAACATTTTAAAGCTTTTTTACTTTCAATGGCCTCCGAAATTCTATTTTTTCCCTCCTTATCATCAGAAACCATACCGAACTCTTTAAGAAAACGAAGTGCCATCGCTTCAACCAGTTCACTAACCTGAGGGATATAATCACCTTTAAGCAGATTCAGAGATTCTCTGATCTCAAGTGAGTTTCCTACCGTATATCCCAGGGGCTCGCTCATATCTGTAAAAATTATAAAAACTCTTACTCCGAACCCCTCTCCTATAGTTTTCATTGTGGAGGCAAGTTCGCGGGCCTGTTTCATTGTTTTCATGAAAGCTCCCTGACCCACTTTCACATCAAGAAGCAGAGCAGAAATACCTTCAGCCAATTTTTTACTCATTATGGAGCTTGCTATGAGGGGTATGGACTCCACTGTACCGGTAACATCCCGAAGAGCATAAAGTCTTTTATCAAGGGGAGCTATTTTTTTCGTCTGTCCCGTAATTACGGCACCGAAACTGTCAACAAGAGAATGGATATTTTCAAAAGAAAGCCCCGTATCGTATCCCGGAATTGATTCAAGTTTGTCAAGGGTACCTCCCGTATGTCCCAGTCCGCGTCCGCTTATCATGGGAACACGAAAATCAAGAGCGGCAAGAAGCGGTGCAAGAGGAATGGAGATCTTGTCCCCTACCCCGCCTGTACTGTGTTTATCAACAACAGGGCTTCTGCCTGATGAGAAAGAAAGCTGTTTTCCGGAAAAAAGCATCTTTTCAGTCCATGCTTTTAGTTCATTATCGGAAAAACCGTTAAAAAAAACACTCATAAGTAATGCACTCATCTGATAATCAGCAACATCCCCTGAAAGATAAGCATCCAGGAATTCAGATATATCTTCACCGGACAACTCTTTTCCATCCCTCTTGTCTGCAATTATATCATAATGCATTCTCATGATACCTCCTCGCAATTACTCAGAAATCCATGCTTAATAAAAAACATGCCTGTCGTGACATACGAAACAGTCTATAAATTATCACAGAAAAAGTCAATTTATTGCACAGACACACAGCGTGAGTCTTATTAAAACTCAAGTTTCGAACATGCAAAACAGCGGCTGGGGAGATTTTCGTAACCCACTAAAAACATAAGATTTTTCATTTTTCAATTAGAGATTGGGACGATTCATGTAAAAAATGTACCTCTTAGATTTCGTTGAGTATTTTTTCTCCCGGAGCAACATTTTCAGTGAGCCAGACATTCCCGCCTATCACTGCATTTTCACCTATTGTAACTCGCCCGAGAACTGTTGCCCCCGAATAGATTATAACATTGTCTCCGACTACAGGATGTCTTACAACTCCTTTTACAGGGTTTCCATTTTCATCAAGCGGAAAACTTCTGGCACCGAGCGTTACATTTTGATAAAGTTTAACATTGTCACCTATGCGACATGTGCTTCCTATGACAACACCGGTTCCGTGATCTATAAAAAAGTTTCTGCCTATTTCCGCCCTGGGATGGATATCTATTCCCGTTGCTGAATGTGCCATCTCTGATATTATTCTCGGGATAAGAGGCACATTGAGATGAAAAAGAGCGTGGGCTACGCGATAATCCGTAACGGCTCTTATGCTGGGGTAACAATAAATAACCTCACCATAACTTTCAGCAGCAGGATCACCTTCATAAGCCGCCTTGACATCATCGGCCAGAAAAGATCTTATTTCAGGAACTTTTTCAATAAAAGAAAATGCAGAATTTTTTGCCTTGTTTTCACAGTCATCACAATTTTTCTTTTTTTTGAGCATACAGTTGAAACAGTGTCCTCTCAAAATCTGCTCATGAAGAAGATTGTAAAATTCATCAAGCTTGGCACCGGTATAATAGGTCAGATTTTCAGGATGAAGATCGGGCTCCATATAGTATCCGGGAAAAAGCACAGCCCGAATGAGATTCATTATTTTTTTCAGCACATCCCTGGAAGGCATACTCACATCATGATTATGGACATATATCATGTCACGGTACGACTCTCTTGAACAAAGTTCATCAATAATTCCTGAAAATTTTTTTCTTTGCTCTATATTCATAATTAGCTGTCCTCCTCCATAGATGAACTTTTTCTAACAATCTCCTACAACAATAGTAGGGATTGAATAAAAATCAAGTTTTCAGTATAAATTAACTTTGTACCTGAGCTGAACTAATATCTCGGCTCAATTTTCAACATTCAGCATTCTGAGAAAAAAGCCTATCTGCATTGCTGCTTCATTTATTCGAGCTTCCGTTGGTTTGCCCTGTCCGTGACCTGCTTTGCGCTCAACCCATAGAAGAATGGGATTGTCCAAGGAATTTTTTTCACGCAATCTGGCAGTCATTTTTTTTGCGTGAAAGGGATGAACTCTCGAATCATGATCTCCAGCTGTAAGCATGACAGCAGGATATTCTCCACCATCTTCTATGTTATGATAGGGAGAGTACTTTTTTATATAATCAAAATCCTCTTTTTTATCAGGATTGCCGTATTCACTTGTCCAATATCTTCCTATGAGGAATTTATGGAATTTAAGCATATCAAGCAAAGGCACCGCCACAAGTGCGGCCTTAAAAAGCTCCGGATATTGTGTAATCATTGCACCTGTAAGAAGACCTCCGTTACTACCTCCCCATATGGCTATTTTTTCAGGCGAGGTATAGTTCTCTTTTATAAGATGTTTGAGTGCCCAGGCAAAATCGTCAAAAGTGTTTTGCTTATTATGCATCATACCTGCTTTATGCCACTCGGAACCGTATTCTCCCCCGCCTCTGATATTTGCAATGACAAGAATGCCGCCTGTTTCTATCCAAGCATAGTTGGTGCTTGAAAAATACATGGGGTAAGTTACATTGAACCCGCCGTATCCTTTTACCATGGTGTGATTCTCACCATTTTTTTCAAGACCTTTTTTATGAACAACAAACATTGGAACTTTTGTTCCGTCTTTTGAAGAGTAGAAAATCTGTTCTATTTTTAAAGAGTCCGTATCCACAGGAAGCTCAGCCTGCCAGAACTTTGAAAGTTTATACTCCGGCTCTTCAACGGACGGGGGAGCTTCTGCGGAAGAAGCTTCAACCTTATCTATCGCTTTCATGTCATATTTAAAAATTGTCGGAGGATAAGCATAACTTGAAAACTTCAAAAAAAGCTCTCTACTGTTCGGATCAGTGCTGAGACTGAAAATCGTCCCGAGAACAGGAAGTTCGACATCTTCCCGCTTTCCCGAACCTGTGTTTACAGCAACAAGTCTTGAAGCCACATCACGCATATATTTCAAATAAAGCATATCTGCACCTACGGTAAAACCGTCAAGGATATCCTTGTCATTTTCCGGAATAAAAGTTTCCCATTCAAGAGTTTCACAATCAACACGGTCAATTTTCCAGTTGAGAGCACCGTCTCTGTTTGTTCGGAGATAGATATAACCGTCATGCACCAGAGGCTCATACATATGCTCATAGTTATCAACCACATCTCTTTTTTCCCCACTTTCTATATCATAAAGCCACAGTCTCGGCCTGCGACTTGACCCTTTGTACTGTGCTATCACCAGCCATTTCCCTTCGTTGTCAATGGTCGAGACAAAAATCGCCTCCGGAATATCAGATTCTGCTATAACTTCATCCTCATCCGGATCAGTTCCTATTTCATGAAATCTTATAGACTGTTTTCCGTCTATCTCTTTTTGGTTGTCCCCGTCCAGTTTTCTCGTGTAGTAGAAACCACTTTCATCAGGAAGCCATCCCACACTGGCATATCTGCATCCTGTAATAGGTTCGTCTACTTTTTCACCCGTTTCAACATCCATTATGTGAAGAACCGACTGTTCACTTCCATGCTCGGACAAACCGTAAGCGATGTAATTCCCTTCCGGAGACACATATACCCAGTCCATGGCCGTTGTTCCATCTTCGCTCAGCTCATTGGGGTTAACAAGTTCCCTCTTTTCTTCTCCTTCTTTCACATAGTAAACCGGCTGATTCTGAAGCCCCTTTTTAAAACTGTAGAAAATTCTGTTATTACGCTTAACAGGTGTGCTCATGGAATCATATCGATAAAGCTCGGAAAGTCTTTTTTTGAATTTTTTTGTTTCGCTCCATGAAAAAACGGTTTTTTCAGTGAATTCATTCTGGGCTTCGGTCCACTTTATCACTTCGCTGTCTTCGGAGTCCTCAAGCCATGTATAAGGATCTTTTATCTCTTCTCCATGAATAGTGTAACTGTAGTCTCTTTTTTCTGTGGATGGATAATTGTAAGATGACTTTTTATCATCCGCACTGACCGACCTCTCTTTTCCGCTCTCCACACTATCCCTTTTCTGTGCAGATTTACCGCTGCTGCAAGAAACCCCTGTCATAACAATAAAAATAAGAAGAATCATCAGTGTTTTTTTCATTTTTTCTCTCCGGTTTTACAGTTAACAATGTCAAACGGAAGGATTATAGCAAAACTTATATCATAAAGTAAAGAATAATTACCTCATATGGAAACCAGAACCTCATTGTCTTTTATGCAAACATCTTTTATGGAAAGATCCAGTTTTTCAAAAGGCAGAATTTCATTAAAATCAATAACAACTTTGTCACTGCCCATTTTAATGCAGGACGGCAGACTGGGAATTTTTGATAGAAACATCCCCTGAACAGCCTTAGTTCTTCTGTTTTCAGGCAAAAGAATCATCCGACCTTCGGAAAAACCTTCGTACACATAAAAAAGAGTAATCATTCTTCCGTATGAAATCTTTATATCTTTGTCTCCGTTTATTGAAATTTTGAGACCTTTTAGCATTTTTGACAAAATAAGACTAAGTTCATCAGATGAAATTTTCATCTCTGCACTCCTGCCTCTCTTAATTTTTCAATACCTTTTTCTATACGATCAAGGGTTTCATTTCTGCCTAACATGACCGCAATCTCTGTTCCGCCACCCGGCGTGGATTTTTTCCCCGATATGGCAACCCTCATAGCCCACAAAACTTTTTTACGGCTTATTTCCGCTTCTTTCGACCTCTCTTTTATGGTCAAATAAAGTTTTTCGTTTGACCACTCACTTTCCGGTATATCTTTCAGAAGAGGTAGCAGAAATTCAAGACTTTCAAGTGAATTTTCCTCATCTGTTTTCATTTTTTTATGAATATAAAGTTCTGTGGAATAATCGGGAAGTATATCCAGAAAATCAAGCTGAGGAGGGATATCACTGAATCTTTCTGTTCTGCGCTGAAGGGGCTTGCTAACTTCAGGCAGATTGACATTTGAAGATTTTACCGCTTTCTTAAGCCAGGGAAGTGCATGCTCATGAAACTCCTCTGCTGTCATGGATTGAATATACTGATGATTCAGCCATTTCAGCTTATCTTCATCAAAGACTGCGGGAGACTTGTTTATCCCTGCTATGCTGAAAACTTTCACAAGTTCCTCCATGGTGAATTTTTCCCGGTCATCGCCCGGACTCCATCCGAGAAGAGCTATATAGTTTATAACCGCTTCGGGAAGATATCCTTTTTTTATAAAATCATGATAACCGGCATCACCATCCCGTTTGCTCAATTTGCGGTTTTTATCACGCATAACAGGTGAGACATGAACATAAACAGGCTTTTCCCAACCAAAAGCCTCGTAAAGAAGGTTATACTTAGGTGTTGATATGAGATATTCGCTTCCCCTTACCACATGAGAGATCTTCATCAAATGATCATCGACAACATTGGCAAAGTTATATGTGGGAAACCCATCGGATTTCATAAGTATGTGATCATCCATGGTGCTGTTGTCAATGCTTATGTCTCCAAAGACCTCATCATGAAAAGAGGTTGTACCCTCTTTGGGTATATGCTGGCGTATGACATAAGGTTTTCCATCTTCAATGTTTTTAACAACTTCCTCTTCCGTAAGATTTCTGCAATGTCCGTCGTAAAGTCTGGGACCATCTTTTTCGCGAGCTTCTTTTTTAAGGCACTCAAGACGATCTCTGTCACAGAAACATCTGTACGCATGCCCTGTTTCAAGCAGTTTTTCAACATGTTTTTTATAAACAGAGAGTCTTTCACTCTGTATATAAGGACCGTAATCACCACCTTCACGAAGACTTTCATCATGAGTTATGCCGGCGTGTTCCAGTGTGTCGAATATAAAATCCACGGCCTCTTCTATTTTTCTTTCCTGATCTGTATCTTCCAGACGAACTATAAAATCACCGTTATTTTTTCTGGCTATAAGAAAAGCGTAAAGTGCGGTTCTCAAATTTCCCACATGCATAAAACCCGTGGGGCTGGGGGCAAATCTGGTACGAATGCGTTCAAATTTCTTCAAAATCAATCTCCTCATTTTTTTTATAGGTCTTAAACATCGTATATACATTAAATATAAAAAATATCATAAGGATTATAAACACTACAAGAGATGTATAATCCTCACCCGGAATGTCTCCATGTTTTATAAGATATCCGTCCGGAGACATCTCGAGAAGAAGCTGGGTCTTGAAAAATTCACGCATGCGTTCCGCTCTACTGTCAGAGCTGAAAGCATATATACGCCCTTTGACCTCCATTCTCCTAGGTCCCACTCCCTCCTCATCTTCAGGTTTTTTTTCCAGTATGAGAAATTTTTTGTTTCCTGTGAGATAATAAACCATATGAGGTTCGGCAAAAAGCCCGCTTTCAAATGTCCCACCCTGAATAGACCTTATGCCGCTGATTTTCACATAATCACCGTCGCTTATATCTGCCAGCACATCTTTGTCGACATCCATTGCAGAACCGAGATCCGCAGGAGTTCTGTCCGAAAAGAAGTACATGACATCATCAACATAGGTCCACATATATGCAAGAATAAGTGCCGAAAGTATAAAAAACATAACCATGTTTTTACTACCCATGACAAAACGAAGTCTGCTCATCCTAAGAACTCCTTTCAATGAGTACAACAGCGTGAGCCGCAATCCCTTCCTCGCGACCGGTAAAACCCAGCGTTTCCGTGGTGGTGCCTTTAACCATTATTCTGTCCTCGGATGTATTCAGTATATCAGCTATGGTTTTTTTCATTGAAGAACGGAGAGGACTTACTTTGGGTTGCTCACATATTATTACTGAATCGAGGTTCACAATACTCCATCCAAAATCCGAAACAATACTCCACACTTTTTCAAGAAGAACAGTGCTCCGTATATTTTTAAAAGAGCTGTCCGAAGTTGGAAAAAGCTCACCTATATCACCGTATCCCGATGCACCGAGAATTGCATCAATTACAGCGTGCAGAAGAACATCGGCATCACTGTGACCTGAAAGTCCCCTTGAAAAAGGTACGCTTACCCCTCCCAAAAATAGAGACTCATTTTCCTTGAATTTATGAACATCAAAACCAGTTCCTATTCTAAACATATCAAACTCCCGAAAAAAGAGGAAGTAAAAGAAGTGACGAAATTGAAACATATATAAGAAATAGCATAAAAGAGCGCCCTAAAGAAAATTTATTTATCACAGAAATACCTTTTATAATTAGAACACTCTGCCATATAAAAACAGCGATATTTCCAGCAAAAGGGATTATATAAAGAATATCGACAACAGATATAAACCCCATAAGTCTGTAGTAGTGATGAATCTTTGTTTTTGAGCCGAAAAGTATGGTAAGACCGAAAAGAATAAAAGAAGAAAGCATTATCATGACAACGGGAGTGAACATTATCTGTACAACAATGTCTCCGGTTTCCGGCATACGGATCTTGTCAACAATGCCCGCCGGCAGCATGGGCTCTATATACTGCATATAGTTCTTCAAAATATAAAGTGACCAGAATGTTCTGAAAAGAGAACCCGTGACAGCAAAAATAATTCCGAAAAGAGGAATAAATTTATAACCCTTTATGTTTATCATATTTTTGAAAAAAGAGACAGGGCGAAGAACAAGCTCTCTTGCAGTTTCAAAAAGAGCATCAACAAAACCTATATTGGCTATGTTATCCCAAGGCACACCGCCTTTCGAACGATCTTTTGCGATTTTATGCTGTATTTTTTTTATATGCGAAAGCAACTCGTCACTCTGTTTGTCCTCCGGCTCACCTTTATCCTTATCATCGGAAGAAAAACCTGAGCCCCGCTTCTTTTTATTCTCATTCAGAGATACTTTTACCTTTATTTTTCTGTTTTTTTCATCCTTAAGAGGATCTCCGATATAAATCATAGATTTACATTTGGGGCACAATTGCTCTCCCTTTTTAGACACAGATATTATTTTTTCACAGGAGGGACATTTAGTCAGCATATGTTTTCCTTCGTTTCATCATCTCGACTGTTTATATCACAAAGAACTCTTTTTTTCAATAATAATCATCCCCCGAAATAAAACTCTCCTGAATCGTTCGATTCTGAGTTAGAAAACATGGGAAAGAATTCTGATTCAGAAGAGTTACACAAAATCTGAGGTTCACCCGAAGGT
>JAWOGE010000275.1:0-2546 GCA_046497165.1 bacterium
TGCATGCTTTTGAAATCAGGATTTTCTGCGTAGACTGACATTGTGAAAAGCATTGAAAATACAAATCCTGAAAGAATATTTTTCATGTTTTTGCTCCGTAAATCGGATTTCATAATTCATAAGATATTTTATTTTTAAATCTGACAAAGTCAAAAACCTTACAATTTATTTTGAAATCAATCCATATAGAACAGAAGGTGACAATAATGGAAGAAGCCTCAGCAGTGCGGTACAATAACGGCAGTCCCTTTAATGTCTATATTGAACGATTCAGGTTACACATAATTTTTTTCAAAATTGTCTTGACTTGGGAGCCACTATAAAAGTGTCCGGAAGTGAAAAATCAACATATTTCCGCTGTAAAATCAACGCCATCTTTTTGTTTTATACGGACAGGAAGAATATCTCCCGGTTTTTGAGAAGTAACATTTGTTATATATGTAACTCCGTCTATTTCCGGAGCCTGATGCAGTCCTCTTCCCGAGGCAAGAAAAGTTTCTTCATGGATCTCTTCAAAAAGAACTTTTGTTTCTTTTCCCGGAAAGCGTTCAAGTCTTTTTTCCATGTTTTCGACAGCGACATTACGAACTTCGGCAAAGCGATCGGCTATAAGATCTTCGTCGGGAGAACCGTAAAGTCTGGCGGCTTCCGTTTTCTCTTCATAAGAATAAGGGAAAACTCCCATATAATCAAAATGACCGCCTTTTATAAACTCGATCATCTCCAGATGGTGTTTTTTTTCTTCAGCCGGGAAACCTGAAATAAAGGTGGTTCTCAATATTGCTTCATCCCCTAAGATTCTGTCAACGGATAAGAGCAGTTTTTCTATATCATCTCTGGAGTATTTTCTGTTCATGGCTGAAAGAACTTTATCATTAACATGCTGAAGGGGCATGTCAATATAGGGAACAACTTTAGAACATTCGGCCATTGCAATCAAAATTTTATTTGTTATTTCAGAAGGATACATATAAAGAACACGAATTATGAAATCACCTTCAATTTTATCGGTTTTTCGTAACAATTCCGCAAAATCAGTATTTACATTTTTTCCGTATGTAGTGGTTTCCTGAGAGATAAGGACCACCTCTTTTATTCCTCTGGAAACAAGAATCTTTATCTCTTTTATAATATCCTCAGATACTCTTTCCCTATAACGACCTCTTATATAAGGTATAGAACAGTAACTGCAGTAGTTATCACATCCGTCGGCAATTTTCACATAAGCTGTCCAGGGTGAAAGAGAAATTACTCTTGTTTCTGCAAAATCCATGATAAAAGAGGGGTTTCTGCTTATTATATCTGAAGATTCTTCAGTGGAAATATTTAAAAGTTCGTGAAGATGCGGGATACTGTCTATTCCGACAACAATATCAACCTCATGAAGTTCATCCGCAATATTAGGAAAAAGTTGAGGCAGACAGCCGGTCAAAACCATTTTTACATTTTTATCACGACGAAGAGAATGAAGTTCAAAAAACCTGTCTACTGTTTCCTGTCGTGCTGACTGAATAAAAGCACAGCTGTTCAGAATTATAACATCCGCATTTTCGGGATTTTGTACAACAAGACCACCGGAGTCAATAATTTTTCCAACATAAACTTCCATGTCCACTCTATTTTTAGGACACCCCAGAGTTTCAACATAAAAATTGAGATTTTTCATTTGGAATAAATTTCTGAAATTGAAAATAATCTTTTTCCTCGGTGTTCTTCAAAATTGAACTCCACTCTGTCTCCTGATTCAGCAAAAAGAGCATCACTGATTTTTTCAAGATCATCGGGTAAGCTGGAATCTGAAAAAGATATCAGAAGCTTTACGTTTCCCTTCACTCTGGAAAACCTTTTGTCACCACTTCGTTTATCAACAGAGATATTGATAATCATCTCCGTATCGGACAGATATTCTCTTGATATAACTTCCCCTTCCGCACAGTTTTTGCAAAGTGGCCGCTTATGGGAAAAGTTTTCAAATGAAAAATCATGAATTTCAATATCTTCCAGTTCAGAAAAAGGAGAATTGACAATAGAAACAGGGATATCAACACCCGCTATAAAACTGAACAGAGTGTCTATCTCTGTTGAAGAGAAAAAAAGATTTTTTCCGAAGATCTCAACATTCATTGACGGCCATTTGTCCAGGATCGCATTCCGTACATCTTCGGCCGGAGCTTTTTCATGAAGTTCCATGAGAACTCCACCGTCTTTTTCGTGCCAACTTGTAGCCACCACAGGGATGTAGGAACCTTCGGCTCCTTTTACAACAAGAGGATCTGAAAAAAGAAAAGGGGAATAGAGAATAAAAAGAATGAAAAGTCCCGAACAGATTGAATTAAAGTCCCAAAATTTCATGCTTTCCCCTCATAGCTTCGAGAACAGTTTTTATAAAATTTTCCACAGAAATATCAAAATGTTTTTCAATGCTGCGCATTTGTGTTCTGCTTGCTCCGCCGGCAAATCTTTTTTCTTCAAATCTACGCATTATAAAATTGATGTTCAGGGGCTACTATCATCCCAGCTATTACTAAGGCTAAATTATTAGCTAT
>JAWOGE010000013.1:0-4009 GCA_046497165.1 bacterium
TCATTGAAAAATGAAAAAGCCTTCTGCTCATGAGAGATCATCATAAAAATCAATAAAAAATTGAAAAATCTCTTCCATATCCTTATGATATTAGTGTATAACTGATTCGGTTGATTCTGAGTTATAAATATGGGAAAGCCTTCTGGCTTCAACCATAGAACCGATTGAGTCAGGCATGGTAATTTGATTTAAAAATCAATTATGTTCAATCACAAAAGGGATGTCAGATGAAAAATGTTCTCCTGCTTATTTTTTTAATATTTTCATTTTTTTTTCCCGCATCCTTTCTTTTTTCTGAAAAGCTTAAAATAGTTATCGATCCGGGACATGGCGGTTCCAACGAAGGTGCTTTATACGGAGATCTTGTAGAAAAGGATCTTACTTTATATGTGGCAGAAAAATTGAAGTTTTTTCTTGATTCAGACGACGAAATTTCAGCAGAATTCATAAGATTGTCAGATAAATATGTTTCAATAAAAGATCGCATAGAGATCATAAATGAAACATCTCCCGACTATTTTATCTCAATACATTTTAATTCTCAACCTTTTCTCACATCAAATCGGGGCTTTGAAATATATTACCCCGCCGACACCTTTACCGATGATACGAAGACGAGTTTTCAGAGTTACCATAGATCAAATCTTTCGTTTATAATAGGTCGAAGTTTCAAAAATACTTTTTTAAAAACACCCATATATCAAACATGGGGACTGTACCTCAATATGTTTGTTCAAAAAGACAGACTGCCTATTTTACTGGACACTGAACCTCCCGGAATACTTCTTGAGCTAGCTTATATAACTTCTCCCGAAGATCGTGCCTGCATAGAAAATCCCGACTTTATGCTTTCTATGTCCCGTTATATTTACAGAGCCATAAAAAATTCAATGAATCACATAAAAAGAGGTGAAAAATGAAATTTCTGACATCTTTGATTATTTTGATATTTATTTTAACCGCATGTATGAGCGAAGAAAACAATCCGGAAAATGAAGAACTTTCTGACTCTGAAAAGTCTGCTGAAAAAGAAGATAGAGATAACACAGAAGACACCTCCATTAATGACTATAAAAACGAAACTGATGATGAAGACATCTCTGCTGAGAACTCTTTTTGTGTATCCGGAGACGCTCTGGTTCCCGAAGGTTCTCAGCGAATTGTTCTTTGTGAAACTTCGGGAAACAAGCTTCAGATACAACTATGTGAAGGAGAAAACTGGAAAAATCACGGCAACTGCATTGATAGAATGAACTCTGTAGAAGGAGGCAGTTTTTATATGGGCTGCTCAGCGGAAACACATGAATTTTGTAAAAACGATGCAATCCCCTTGCATGAAGTTGAACTGTCATCTTTTAAAATTGACATAATCGAAGTAACCGTCAGGGAGTATGAAAAATGTATTGAAAGCGGTGCCTGTTCAAATGAAGAAAATATTCATTACAGAACCCGTGACGATTCCGAATATTGCAATCTGCACTCCGAAACAAGAAAAAATCATCCAGCAAACTGTATCACCTGGGAAGGTGCCGCTGCATATTGCAGCTGGAAAGAAGCCCGTCTGCCCACGGAAGCGGAATGGGAGTTTGCAACCCGGGGGAAAAACTCCTCTATTCTTCCATGGGGAAAGGAACCGTCACCTGACTGTGAACATGCAGTGATAAAAAAACAATCCTACGGGTGCAACAACGGGATAACCATGCCTGTGGGAACAAAACCGGAAGGGTTATCTCCCTTCGGTCTTTACGATACAGCAGGCAATGTTTCTGAGTTTGTATCCGATCTTTATGATCCGGATTTTTATAAAACTCCCGAAGCTTCAGAAAAAAACCCTTCCGGACCTGAAAAAACAGAGGAGGAGATTCGTGTTGTGAGAGGCGGTTCATTTACCGATACAGACAAAGAGCTTTATTCCTACTTCAGAGTATCCTGCAACCCTGATGACCCCTCCATAAAGTTCGGTTTCAGATGTGTCAAAGAGATTGAATGAGATCTTGACAATTCCGGACATATGATTATAATTCATTCGTTAAAAATTTGGTTTAACAGGAGAGTTCATGGTACGACCGAAAAAACAAAGAATGATAAAACATCCACCTCCTTTCAGAAAATTCAAACCGGCAGGAATTCCGGGAAAAGTTGTTGAAAGCATTATACTTTCAATTGACGAATATGAAGCCATTCGTCTGGCGGATTACGAGGGTTTTTCTCATGCTGAATCTGCCGAAAAAATGTGCGTATCCCGTTCAACTTTCTCCCGGCTCATAGAGATAGCCCGTAAAAAGTTTGCCAAACTTATAGTGGAGGGTAAATCTCTCGATATCGAAGGTGGAGACATACACTTTTACAGAGACAGTATAACCTGTCAAAACTGCGGACATATTTTTAATGATGAAATCAGCGGAAAAAAAACATCCTGTCCTCAATGCGGTTCTTCTGATATCATAAGACATGCTGAACAACTGGGCCACGGACAATGTTGTCACCGATTCAACAGACAAACAGGGAGCTATAAGTCATGAAAGAAAACTCCATAACCATTGAAAATATCTCTAAATCATACACAAGCACCTCAGGATTGAAAAAAAAAGTTCTTGATTGTCTCAGTCTGAAAATTAAAAGTGGAAGTATCAATATTATAACAGGAAGAAGCGGTTCGGGAAAAACTACCCTGCTCAATATCGTCTCAGCTCTTATAAATCCTGATTCCGGCTCTGTGAAAGTGGGCTCAAAAGAGATTTCCTCCCTCAACGCATCTGCCTCAGATGAATTCCGGGCAAAACATATCGGATACATTTTCCAGACTTTCAATCTGATATCACCTCTCAGTGTGCGGGAAAATCTTTACTTACCTTCAATTCTCAACGGCAGTGCGGATAAAGAAAATCCTTATGAAAAAGCAGAAAACATACTGCGTGACCTGGGACTTGAAGAACACGGGGACAAATTTCCTCATGAACTTTCCGTAGGTCAGCGTCAAAGAGTAGCTATAGGACGCACACTTTTTAAAAATCCTTCTGTTGTTCTTGCAGATGAACCAACAGCCAGTATTGACAGAGAAGCTGCCAATACAGTTATGGAACTTTTCAGAAATCTTAAAAATGACGGCAAAACCATCATAGTTGCCACACACGACCCTCTTTTTCATGAAATAGGACCGGATATGGTATTCGACATTGAAACAAAGGAGGTTGCCGGATGAATATCAGACAAATAAAATCCATATTTTTAATGGCTGTGAAATATCTTCGTAATCGTCCGTTTGCAACTGTTACATCTGTTTTTTCAATAGGGATATCCATTGTATTTCTGGTTATTGTGGGAAATATTAATTTTGCCATCTCAAAAACTGCCACGGAAGGTGCTGTAAAATATCCTCTCATCGTAGGTTCTGAAGCATCCAGCGACATACGCATGGTGATGTCCACAATATTCAATGTTGACAAGCCGGCCGGCACTATTCCTTTCAAAGCTTATAAAACAATAATTGAGGATAAAAGAGTTGACGAGGCTTATCCCGTTGCTTTGGCGGATAACTACAGAAGTTTTCCCATCATAGGAACAAATCAAGATTTTATTGACAATCTTAATGCGGAAACTATTAAGGGAAAACTGGACATTACAGAATTGTCGCATGTTGTAATAGGTTTCAATGTTGCACAAAGAACCGGACTGAGAATAGGAGACACTTTTTTCGGATCACACGGAATGATAGGCTCGGAGGGAGCTCACGAACACAAAGAGCTTGAATATGAAGTAAAAGGAATTATGAGCCCCTTGAACGGTCCGGAAGATTCAAGCATATTTTCCAGATATGAGTCTGTCTGGCATATTCACGACAAACATATTACAAATTGCGGTAAACACGAACATAAACACAAACATGAGCACGAACACGAACATGAAGACAAACATGAGCACGGACACGAACATGAAGACAAACATGAGCACGGACACGAACATGAAGACAAACATGAGCACGGACACGAACATGAAAACAAACATGAGC
>JAWOGE010000294.1:0-3017 GCA_046497165.1 bacterium
AAACTGCAAAGAGGGAAGCCCGTCGCTGCCTGCCTCTAAAACCTCTTCACCCCGAAACCGCGACGATGTTTATAAGCACACGGTAACTGTCGAAGATATTGTCAGGGCAATGGGGGAGAGAAAACCACATTATGACGATGCTCCGAAACATTTTAACATAGGTTTTGTTCTTGTAAATAAACCCGGTGTAACTCCGTTTCCCGAACAGCTTGAAAAACTTGATAAAATCAGAAAAAGATATGAAGAGTGGTGGGAATGGGCAACAGACGGCAGATCTACCATATGTACAAGACTTGACGGAGACTGTTCCGGTGAAGATGAATTCCCGGATGATGATATTTCCGAAGATTCCGACGAGGAGTATCATCATGACGAAGATTATGATGAAGAAAACTCAGACGAGGATTCTTTTGAAGAAAACAACGACTCTTCGGAAGTTCCAGATGAAATTGATGATAAAGAAGATGATCTTGAAAATCAGGACGATACAGTTGATGAGATAACAGATGAGGAAAAGCACACGGATGATGAAGCCGGATGCAGTTGCAGTTTTATTTTCTGAACACGCTCAAAATTGTTTGCAAAGTGAGTCTGACCTGAACCGTCCGACTCTCTCATTGAAAAATAAAAAAGTCTTCTGTTCTTAAGAGGTTATAAAAATTGCCGATTAACCTTAAGGGTGAACCTCAGATTTTGTGTAACTCTTCTGAATCAAAATTCTTTCCCATGTTTTCTAACTCAGAATCGAACGATTCAGGTCTGAAGTATAAAAAGTTGTTTTATCTCGCCCGGTCTCTTTGGATATATACATGGCTTTATCGGCTCTGCTTATTAATTCATCTCTTGAAATCCCGTCTGAAGGGAAGCTTGCAATTCCAAAACTGCCTGTGACTTTTATGTTATAGCCTTTCTTTGAGAAGAAGCAGCTGTTTTTTAATTTATTTCTGATTCTTTCCGTTATTTTCATTGCTGTTTTTTTATTTATGGAAGGAAGGATGTAAAGAAACTCGTCGCCTCCGTAACGAGCAGCCCAGTCTGTAGGTCTAATATTTGAGATGATAAGTTTGGCAATTTTACGAAGAAGTGAGGATCCCACAAGGTGTCCGTAATTATCGTTCACCTCCTTAAAATGGTCGAGATCTAAAAAAACTATACAGAACGACTCTTCAGTGCGTTCAGCTCTGTTTATTTCAGCATCAAGAAGAGTTATCATATGACGGGCATTGTAAAGTTCTGTACAATCATCTTTTATTGCCATATTTTCGATCTGTTTAACATAACGAGCATTTTCAATGGCTATGGCTGCAAAGTCAGCCAAAGAGTTCAGAATTTCCAGACTGTCTTGATCAAAGCAGTCTTTTTCGGCATTTATAAGTTCGATTACTCCCACTGCCCGGTTTTTACTTACAAGAGGGACGCAAATTACCGATCTTGTTTTAAATCCGGTTATATTATCAAACATTTTGGAAAATCTTTCATCCTCTTTAACCGAAGGAAGGACAACAGCTTTTTTGTTTTTAACCGACCATCCGGCGATACTGTCATGAAGAGAAACTCTGGCATCCTCAAGACTTGAAGACGCCTCTCCCACCACAATAGCAAAATAAAGATCCCCCTTTTGTTCGTCAGTCATGAGCAGAGACCAGTTGTCAGGATTGAAAATTCTGCCTGTAAACTCCATTATCTGTTCAAGAATGCCATCCCTGTGTAATGTAGATGTAAGTGCTTTTCCGATGGTTTTAAGCATCTCTGCATGTTTTGTTTCTTTTGTTGATTTGTCCAAAATATCTCCTTTTTTACTTTCCAAAGATAAAATTGTCCTGAGGTTAATTTAATATATTTCCGATTTTTTTTCAAAATATTTATAAAAAATGTCATCGGGCTTTATTTATGCGACACACACGGACATTCGGGTTGGTTTTATAAGAGAAGCCATCTTTTCAGAAATGTTTCATTTACTTCTTATGTCCCAGCTGACCGCATGCTGCAAGATGTTCTTCACCTCTTGATTTTCTTATGAGTGCAGTGACATGTCTGTCCACAAGTATTTTTTGAAAATCAAATATTTTTTTCTGGGAACTGGCCTTTAGACGGGATTCTCTGAATGAATTGAAAGGTATGAGATTGACTTTTGCGTTAATTTTATGAGCAATTGATGCAAGAGCTTTAGCTGAGTTTTCAGAGTCATTTATATCTTTAAGCATTATATATTCAATGAGAAGTTTTTTTCTTGAATGCATGGGGTAGCGTTTTACTTCTTCAAGAATTGGCTCAATGGGGTTTTTTCTGTTGATTGGCATAATTCTGCTGCGTGTTTTATTATCCACAGCATGTAAAGACAATGCAAGATTAACTTCAGTGAGTTTACCGAGTTCAGTGATTTTTTCAGATATTCCGACTGTACTTACCGTTATTCTTCGGTTGGAAAAATTAAAACCTCTGTCATCTTTCAGTATTTTTATGGAACGAACTGTTTTTTCAAAATTCAGCAGCGGTTCCCCCATGCCCATGTAGACAATATTGGTCACTCTTCTATTCTCTTTTTTTAAAATTTTTTCAGCTTGAAGAATTTGTCCCGTAATCTCAGATGTTTCAAGATTCCTTTTAAATCCCAGATAACCGGTTCTGCAGAAAAGACAGCCCAGAGGGCAGCCTATTTGAGTTGAAACACAAATAGTATTTCTGTTTTTTTCGGGAATTATAACAGTTTCAACGGCAGAGTCATCAAATGTGTTAAAACGAAGTTTTTGTGTTCCGTCCGGAGATTTATATATTTCCGGCTTGGGAAGAGTTCTGATCTCAAATTTTTCGCAGAGCTCTTCTCTTGCCTTTAAAGATATGTTTGTCATTTTTTGAAATGAAAGAGTATGTTTTCTGTATATCCAGTTAAATATCTGCTCTGCTCTGAATTTTTTGTATCCCGCCCTGACAATTTCTTTTTTAAGTTCCTCAAAACTCAAATCAAGAATATTCAATCCATATCTCCTTCTTTATGTTTCTCTGGTTTTCTGAAATTT
>JAWOGE010000073.1:0-3151 GCA_046497165.1 bacterium
ATAAACTTAAAAAAGAGGTCCCCAACCTTGCAGATGAATCAGCTGAGCTTGTATTTTCGGAGTTCAGCTTTTCAGAAATTCCCCAAAACGGAGTGTCCGTAAAGAGGCAAGAGTTTTATCCCGCCTCTTTGAGAAAACATCCTTCGGGAGGTTTTAAAAGTTCGTCAGCAAAAGAGATCAAAAAAAGAAAAGAGTTAACAGTTGGAATTCCGCGTCTTCTCAACATGTATCTCTACAATCCTTTTTTCAGCACCTATCTCCGGAGTCTCGGCATCAAAGTTATCTACAGTGATTACACTTCAAAAAAACTTTGGGAAGAGGGCAACAACTGGGGAGCTATAGACCCCTGTTTCCCTGCTAAAGTTGCACCGGCTCATATATACAATATAATAAAAAACGGAAAAGCCTCACACATTTTATTCCCGATGATAACTCATCTCCATTCAGCTGTTGAGAACACCCTGGGTAACAACGCCTGTGTTATTCAGATGGGAACTCCGGAAGTTACCGACGCAGTATTTACACGCGATAATAACTACTTTTCCGAGCACGGTATAAAATATCTGAAACCCCTTATCAGCATGGACAATAAGGTAGAGATAACTCACAGGATGTACGAATATTTTTCAAAAGTTTTTCCCATTACAGAAGATGAAAACGCCTGGGCTGTCAGAGAAGGACACAAGGCCATGAACAGCTACTTTTCATATCTGCGTAAAAAGGGAATGAAAATCCTGAATAACTGTGTTGTCAGCAACAAGATGGCCATTCTTGTAATCGGGCATCCCTATCATCACGATCCCGGATTGAATCACGGTATTGCTGAAGAGTTCCAGAAAAGAGGTTTTCCCATTCTGACCATAGAGTCTCTGCCTGTGGACGGAGAATTCACAGACAATCTTTTTTCCGGAAATGAAAATCCGGAAGATATAACCGATGTATGGCAGAGGAATTTCAACAGAAACACCAATCTTAAAATATGGGCCTCGAAAATCGCCGCAAGACATCCTAATATAGCTGTGATAGATTTCAGCAGTTTTAAATGCGGACACGACGCACCCACTTATTCATACATCGACAGGATTCTTGATGAATCGGAAACTCCCCATTTTCTTTTTCACGATCTTGATCAGAATAAACCGGGGGCTACATTTGACATAAGAATACAAACCATAGAGTATTTTTTGAGGCTTGAGGAAAAAAAACTCAGTCTGAAAAGCGGGGCATCATGAGAGACGGATACAACCATAAAGATAAAGTCTTGAAATCAGATAAAAAACATTCGAAGCATTTTTCTCCGGGACAAAAACCTAAAAAACAGTGGGAAGGCTATGAAAACCCGCTCTGGCACAAAAAAGACCGTAAAAAAGTAACCATTTTATACAGCATGGTGGAAAGAAGAAAATCCTATTTTCTCAGAGGATATTTTGATCGCCACGGCTATAAATATAAAGACCTCGGAGACCACATAAGAGAGGATGTCAGCTGGGGAAAAAGCTATGGAAACCGCATGGAGTGCAACCCCATGTATTTTACTTCCGGAAGCCTCATACGCAATCTTATGAAAATTCATAAAGAAACAGGGATGTCTAAAGAAGAGATCGTCGAAAAGTTTGTTTTTGTGGCCGGAGGAGGTCAATGCGGACCCTGTCGTTACGGAATGTATCCTCAGGAATATCTCAAAGTGGCCAATGATGCTGGATTCAAAGGGTTCCGGGTTCTCATATTCGGCTCGGAAATAAACCAGAAACCCATGCCGCGAGAATCCGCTTTCCAGTTCAATGTGGTTTTTAGAATAAACCTTATTACAGCGGTAATCCTTGCTGACTTTATGCATATAGCCGAATGTGCTCTTCGTCCCTATGCTGAAAACAAACAGCACGCACTTACTGTAATAAGAGATGCCGAACACATGCTGCTTGAAGCTTTCAGAAACCGTTTGTTCATGTTGAAGCTCCCGAAAGTGCTGAGAAAAGTATCAGCCATGTTTGCAAAAATTCCCCGTAGGAATAAAAAACTTCCCCTTATATTCATGACGGGAGAAATATTCGCCAACCTGGCTCACAATGACGGCAATTACAATATGCGGCGATTTATAATGGACGAAGGATGTGAAGTTATGCCCGGACTTTTTACACAGCCTGCCCTTTACGACAACTGCCGTCGTGTCAGAGAAGCTGAAAGGGGTATGAAATACGCCGCCGGCAAAAAAGATTACCGTTACTGGAAAAAATCCAGAAAACAGCAGATAATAAGCTCCTCCATCATAAAGTGGATTTACAGACACCTCAGAAAAGCGTTTAGCCCCGAAGCCTTCGGAGGCAGAGCAGAACTTTGTGACCTTGAACATCTTGCTGAAAAAGCACAGGATATGTATCATCCTGAAATATTCGGAGGCGAAGGCAATCTTGAAATAGCAGAAGCCTTGCATTTTGCCGACAAAGTCGATGGATTCCTTTCCTCCAAACCCTTCGGATGTATGCCGTCTTCCGGAGTTTCAGACGGCGTTCAGGCAAAAGTGATGAGTATGTTTCCGGACATGAATTTTCTTTCCATAGAAACAAGCGGCGATAACGAAGCAAGCATTCTCAGCAGAGTTTCCATGATGCTCTTCCGTGCAAAACAGAGAGCCGCACAGCGAAAATAGTTTTTAACAGTCGAAGCAACAGTATGTCTCATAGGCGTAATTTGATGGAGCGGCTGAACGCTAAAAATGCAAAAATAAGGGAGAGTATAATTATCCATGAAGCATCGAAAGAGTTTTTTGTGCTTATTTTAGTTATTGAGCAGCCGTCTTCATCTTTATCTGTTTTGAAACCGCAATTTTCATCAATTTCGGGATCGCAATCGTAGAGGAATCTTTTTGACAACAAAGGAAGTCCGTGGGTATTCCCCTGTGATTCTCCGCTTACATTTGCTCCGTTTGAGGGTATTCTGAATTGTGCGGCATCTCCACGGTCAAGATTGAAGTCAACTCTTATGCCGAGGTGTTTTACTTCGCCTTCTTCATAAGGAAGGCCGATATTTTTAAAGGTACAGCTGGAGGAAGTCATGTCTGCAGTTCCGATAAGTTCATCTCCTTCGTTGAATTTTCCGTCTTTGTTTTTATCGTGATAGAGTTCAATTTTTTTAATTTTTTTTCCATAAGACA
>JAWOGE010000101.1:0-7460 GCA_046497165.1 bacterium
AGAGGCATGGATTCCCGGAAAAATCAGAACAAAAAAAGAGAAAACCGACAGAAAAACAATTATGAGAAAAATAAAGGAACTTGAGACAGACATGAAACAGGCCGCCCGTGAATGGGACTTTGAATACGCGGCCATACTACGGGATAAGATATTCGAATACAAAGGAATTATAAACAGCAAGAAAAACTGATATTTAAAAGATAAAATTATGATCACCGCATTAACAGAAATATCTGTTTCCCTTCTCACATTTGCTACAATATGGATAATCATCAGAACAAAAAATAAAAAAGCAGGTATAACAGCCATGGCGGTAACGGCTGTTATTTCAATTATACTTGAACTTATAAACGAAAATGTTTTTCCTCATGAAGGGACATATTACAGCAACTCCCTGCTTCACTTTCCGGGGGCAGACTTTCCAGTTTTTATTCCCATACTATCAGCACTTTATGCCGTGGGAATCTCTTTCTCGGCAATAAAAATCGGATATTTTTTCAAAAAACACCCCTTTTTTATTTCCGTTGTTTGTTTTTTTATTTTGATAAACACCTGTTTTATCATTGAATACTTTTTTACTCAAACAGGGTACTGGACATATAAAGTACCCGGAGCAGTACCACTGGACATAGGTTTTCAGGTATACATCTTTTATACGGCACTTACAGTTCCATCCTTCACAATTATAAGTTTTTATAAGATAAAAGGAGATCGACAAAGATGATTTTACAAAAAAACCACCTCTTTCCGGCATCATCTCTGTTTTTTATGCTGTGCGTATCCATGAGAATATTTATAGAGATGGAAGATATCTCCGCAGATATGTTTTTTCATCAGATATTCTGGTTTTATTCAGTTTTTCTTTTTTTTGCTCTCTGTTTTCGCCATATTCTCCGTGTCCCTGCCAAAAAACTTTATCTTCTCGCCGCAGGCTCTCCACTTATATTCATCCCTCTTGTTTACTGTCACATTGCAGATGTTCAATGCACCATGAACTATATCCACATGGAATCATTCTCATACACCTTTTTTCACATGGCGACACTGCTTTATTTCCATCCTTCCAACCACCCCATGTTTTACGAACTGTTTTCATTACTCATCGGAACAACAGCACTTGCTTTGATTTTGTCTCGAAATCCCGTGCGTTCAATCATTACAAGTCTGACAGCTTTTTACGGAGCATTTCTCTTTGCCGGCATGTCCTGGATATCCGTAACAGAAAATCACCCCTCTTTTTTTTCTATTTCAAGTGCCTTGGAACCCCAGCTTTTTTATGCTTTTCAATTTTTCGGTATCTCCCTTACTCTTCTTTTCTTTATTTTTCTGCCTGAAATAAGAAACAACATCATAAAAACATATAAAAACAAACAAGTACTACCCGGCATAGTTGCTGTCATAATGCTGATAACAGCGACCACTCAAATGCAACCCGAACAAATAACATTGTGGGACAAACTCATATTGATACCCGCTTTGTCGGCTCTTTTGCTGCTGCCTTTTATATCTATCAAAAAACCTTACCGTATAAACCTCATATTGCCGGGACTTTTTTTATGCTCCACAGCTTTTATTCTCATTTTTCAGATATAAACCCTACCTTGAAAATTAAGAGGATTTTTTAGTTTTCAGCACAAAAATCGCTATTCCGGAGAAAATCAGAAGTAAAAGTGCCGGTAAAGTTTTTGAAGGGCTTTTGCCGGTGGCCACAAATGAACAGGAACAACCGTCATCTTTTTTTTCTTCACTACTGAACCCGCAATCTTCGTCTTCAGGGTCGCAGTCATAAAGCAACTCCTGCGAAGATACGGGAAGCCCGTAAATAAGACCGGATGATGTTCCTTCTATGTTGACTCCGTTTTCCGGAATGCGGAACTTTGCGGCTTCACCTCTTTCCAGATTGAACTCCGCACGGACAAGAAGATTTTTTATCTCTCCTTCATTGTAGGAAAGGTCTACATTGTTAAAAGTATAAGCGTTTTCTGTCATCTGCGGCGTGCCCAGCTTTTGTTCGCCCTGGTCGTATCGGCCGTTTCCGTTGGCATCGTGAAAAAGCTCCAGACCTTTTATTTTATCTCCGAATGAAACATATTGATTGGAGTAGGTGTTTATTCTGATATTTTTCAGAGTGTCTCCGCCTTTTATGGATTTTGTTTTTATCTGCCATATGTTTATTTTTCCGCTGTTAAGTACGGAAGGATCAGTTATGGCGGGGTTGTTTTCTCCCATGGTCACTATGAATCCCTCTTCAGGTTCGAACATATATTCCGCAAACTCTATTTCGTTTGCACCTTCTATGCTCACTGAAGGTTCTCCCGTATCCGAAACATTTACCGCTTCTGAGTTTTCTATGAGTGCATAAAAGTATGTATCGTCGGGCATGCTGCCTCCGGAGTAGCTTGCATCGTAGATTATCAGAAAATTATGTTTCGTTTCTCCATTTAAAATCCTGCTTTCCTCTTTTATTGTTATTTCGGAATATCCGCTTGATGATATCTCTGTTCCTGTTCCGGCAACTTTTTCTCCCTCATCAAAAACACCGTTACCGTTTGTATCTTCCACTATGCGAATATTTTCTATGTTCACTCCGTTGGATTTTTCAAACTTCAGCATGAGTCCGTTGAAATTGAACTGCTTTTCACTTGCGGACAATATATAAAACTGACCTCCCGTTATGTTTTCAGAGTTGTTCGGAACTATTATCGGTGATTCACTGACAGGAGTGTTGCTGCCTTCGCCTATGCTTATTTCCGCGTTTTCAGAAAGTTCGGTCTCTCCCTCTTCCTCTTTTACACATTGACTGTTTTCGTCACAGCTGTAACCTTCTTCACAGTCATCGTCGGTTTCACATTCGGGATCCAGGTTGATCCCGCCGCATCTCTCTTTGCTTGGAATTTCACATTCAGCATTCGGCGGACATGTACTTGCAACATTCAATCTCAGAGGTATGGAGGTGTTTGTCTTGTAGACAAGTCCGCTGGCTTCCTCTATTTCTGCCATGTTTGACACAACAGAGTTTTTGGAAAGATTCTGCGGTTCAACGAGAAAACGAATGAGAACGGTATCTTCACATTCTCCGGTGTTCATGTCACATTTCTCCATGGATTCTGCAACCTGACGGGGATTTGAAAAGGGAAAGGGGTCTCCGCTTTCGCTGTCCGGTACCGACTGCCAGTTTGTGCCCTTTTTCCCGCTGCTGTCGAGCTTTGTCGCATATTCTGCAGTTCCGGGAACATATTTTACATTGCCGGGCAGTTCGTCCTTAACCTTTACATTGTTGGTCACAACCTCTCCCCAGTTCTGAACTTTTATGAGATACCAGAATGGCTTGTCTTCACATATAAAATCCTCATCCCAGTCTTCGGCACAGGAGCAACCCCATTTTTCCCGCTCATTGGGAATGTCAAAAGCGGGTTTTTTTGTATCTATGCTCAAAATCAGAAAGTTTGTATATATCAAATCCTGATTTGCGGATATCTGGATCCACAAATTATCATCTCCGGGTTTAAGATGCTGGTCAAAGGGTGAATCAATGGCGTTTATGTAGAAAGTATCAACATCCATACCGTATTCCAGCTGATTGGGATCAGGATTATGAGGATCGCCGCCCACACATTCGGGTGTGTCGCTTCCCCAGTTGAAAACACTGGATATGGAGTTGTAAACTTCCACATAGGCACCGTCATTCATAAGAGGATTGCAATCATTGAAAATAAGAGCCCAGTCCGGATTGTTTGCACCGGAAATTTTAACAGCTTCTGTGTTTGAAAACTGCCAGCCATTATAAAGCCCCGGGTCTCCTTCAAGAACATGAAGAGCAAGACGAACTTCAGCCTCGTCGGGCAGTTCAAATCCGCTTACATTGATATCTTCGGAAGCATCCTGATACTCCGTAAAATCATTGTACATATATATTTTTTTAGGCCTTATCTGAGAAGAGCTGTAAACAAGTATTATGGCCCAGCCTCCAACCATTATGGTTGTATCCAGATATGCCGGATCGTTGGTACAGTCAAGGTCTTTAACATTGTAGTCACCATAAAGAGTTATTCCGTCATAACCTATATCCGCTTCCCGACCTTTTTTGTGAACTTCATTCATAAAGCCGGTAATATCCTGTCTGTAAGTGTACGGTGCCACAACTCCATCCGTATAACCCTGAAATTCAAATCCGAAATCATCGTTGACAGTGGCCGACGGACCTGTGATTTTTTCACTGTGGGTAACAGAAGAATCAGCGGCATTTGTAAATGTCAATGTCACTTCGTTGTCTGCCTGTCCCATAAGATTTGCTTCAGGCATTGCCGATGTCCACACAAGATATGCGGCCTCTATGTGTGCATCTTCAGGAATCTGTTTTGAAGTCAGCTTATAAGTGGAACCGATCGTTTTGTCAATGCAGGTATCAGCCTGTGGGTTTCCGGGCGGATCATCTGCAAGGTTGTCATTTTTTATGATTGATTTAAACATCACAAAAACATCCCTCGCACCTTCTTCCCACTTAAGTTTTTTTCCATCGAGCTCAGAAACTCCGGGACCGAATTTGGCGGAAAGGAAAGAGGGGATAAGCAACATCAAAATGACTGTTTTAATTACCATAAACTTTTTCCTTTTCATAACAGCTCCTTATTAAAAATTGTAAATTGTGTACACATCACCGTAACACTACGGAATTATACACAACAGCATCTGAAAAGCAAATACCTTTATCAATAACAAATCAAACAAAGCTTTGTGTTTTACATCGTTTCTGCTACAATGAAAATGAATGATTAAGGGAGGAATACTTGAAAAAACTACTTTTAACAATATCTGTTTTCTGTTTTCTCTTACCGATAAACACTTATGGCCAGGACATTAATAAAGATATTTTTCAAGAGCTTTTCAACTACGCTTACACGGCACATCAAAATTCCATGAGACATTGCAACATCATACCGGAAAAGAATAAAAACCTTTTAAACACAATGAAAACTCTTGAAAAAAAAGCCCGTGAAAAAACATCCTCTGCGTTTAACACCATGAACGAAGCGGTCACCCTGCTCAGAATGCTTCAGGAGCAGATTGAAAAAGTCTGCGGGAAAGTAGCTCTGGTAGATGAATCAACAATCAAAACCATTATAGCCAATGAAGCAGGGATTCTTATTTCATCTTATAAAGGCTCTGGAAATTTTAAAGGCTTCCTTTCCGAGGTCTACGAAACGGAGTATTCCAAACTGCTTTACATCCTCACCATGGGTAAAGATCTCGGTGAAATGCATGTGAAATGGGCGGAGATTATGTCAGCGAAAAGAAAAAACCCTGACGATGCAATTAAAAATGTACGAAAAGCAAACCGGTACTTAGCCGAAGAGATTCGCAAACAAATCTTTCTTATGGAAACTTATTACGAAGGGAAGGAACTGAAAATTCCTGAAAAAAAAGAAGATGGCGAGAAAAAGAGTTCTGATTGATTGTTACACCGATGAACCAGCCGGTCTGGGAGTCCCGCCTTTTCTTGGAACATGGCCCCGTTATGCAGCAGGAAGATATCGGGACCGGCCCGATTATATAACCATTGACGATCTCAGAGCTTCAAAATTAAAAAGACCTTTAAAAAAACGATACCTTCACCCCGATTCGGGTCGCTCACGAATCGATCTTCTCAACACTGTCAAACCTCCAGAAGAAACACGCCGTCTGCTGTCTGAAGCAAAACAGCTTATTGTCATTGCCGGAGTTCAGACACCGGGCAAATATCTCAGTGCCAGGCCGGGAACTCCCGAAGAAGCCTGTGAACTTCTGAAACCTTATAAAGGAACGCGTATTTTAAGTGGTCCTGCAGCGGAGTTCGGCTCCCAGCGTTTTGGAGGACAAAATGCTGAAATAGTAAAAAAAGGGGACTTTCAGGAAATACGACCCGGTGATTTCTCTTATGAACAGATATCGGGATATGCAGTAAAGGGAGCTGCACTGCTTGGTGATATTCCTCATAAAAGAGTTTTGGAGATAGAAACCGGAAGAGGCTGTGATCGTAACCCCGGATGCAGTTTTTGCACCGAACCTTTAAAAAACTCTCTTTTATGGAGAGAACCTCATGATATTATCAGAGAAGCTAAAGAACTTTATAAATACGGTGCCCGCTGGTTCAGGCTCGGAAAACAGAACTGTATTTTCGGATATCAAAACAACAATATTGAAAAATTAAGTTCTCTGCTTTCCGGCATATCAGCTCTGACTCCTGAGGTTTTCCATGTGGACAATGCAACCCCCTCCAATGTCACATCGAAAAAAATAAAACTTTTCCAAAAATATCTGACTCCCGGAAGTACCGCCGCTCTCGGCGTTGAATCTTTTGATCCCGAGGTGGCTGAAGCAAACAATCTGAACACCTCTTTTGATGAGGTTTATGAAACCATAAAGCTTTTCAACAAATACAGTGCTGAACGAGGGGAAAACGGTCTGCCCTTTTTTCTTCCCGGCATAAATCTTATTCTCGGACTTACCTGTGAAACAGAAAAAACACTGGAAAAGAACTTCAATGCCTTAAAAAAGATTTTAGAAAACGGTTTTATGCTGCGCCGTATAAACATAAGAAAAGCCGTACCCTATCCGGGAACTGATTTTCACAAAACCACCGGACTTTCACAATTGAAAAAAAATTCCCGCTTTTACAAAAGTTTTATAAAAAAAGTACGCCGGGAAATTGACCGCCCCATGTTAAAGAGAGTTTTTCCGGAAGGAACCGTACTCAAAAACTGTATCTCTGAGGTTTCGGAAGGCAATGTATCTTTTCTGCGACAACCCGGCAGCTATCCTGTAACAGTGGGAGTCAGAAAACGCCTCGAAACCGGACGCACTTACAACATTTCAGTGACAGAGCACGGGATGCGCAGCATAAGCGGAAAAGTAATAAATTAAAAAACTTGTGATTGTTAAGAAAATGGTCGCGGGGGCTGGATTCGAACCAGCGGCCTCCGGGTTATGAGCCCGACGAGCTACCTACTGCTCTACCCCGCAAAACCAAAGAACACATGACATGGTAATGAAGATTGAATCGTTGTCAAATAAAAGATTGATTAAAGACTTATAACAACGCAAGCCGCTGAAATAAAACAGATAACAATTCGTTTTTATGAGCTTGTTTTTTTTGCAATAAAAGCTGCGGCAAGAATTGTTGTGAGAGCTGTAAAGATCATAAAAAGAGAGTACGCCCTTGAAGAAGATGAATCCGAAACAGTGGAACAACTGCAAGGATCAGGATCAGGATTTGGAGAATCCACACCGCCAACTTCGAGAGAAGTTACAGGAAGACCGTAAATATCCGTTCCACCGGGCTCAAGGTTCATATCAGAAACCTTAATTTTTGCTTTTTCACCGGAACTCATATTGAAATTGCAATGAATCATGAGATTTACAGGCTCGTTTTCAGGAAGATTAACATCGAGTCCGCTCACAGTCATAGAATTGGGACTGTCAAA
>JAWOGE010000196.1:0-4090 GCA_046497165.1 bacterium
CGACGACTGACCTTCCGGGGAGGTTTCATTCTTATGAGACGCTCTTTTTTTGAAGTCAGAAGATAGATAACAGGCTGTTGGATTACGGGTACAAGTGCCATATATGAATATGCAGCAATTGCAATGGGACCAAGAAGTTGAGGTGCAGTAAGTCCGGCAAGAAAAATGGATGTGGGGCCGTCAGCTCCACCAATTATACCTATTGCCGCAGCTTCGGGAACATTGAACATTCCTGTGGCTATTGCAATGAGAAAAGCAGCGAAGATACCTATCTGTGCTGCTCCGCCTATTAAAATAAGCTTGGGATTGGCTATCATGTAGGAAAAATCCGTCATGGCACCTATACCGAAAAATATCAGCGGTGGGTAGATTCCTTCAAGAACACCGTAATAAAGGTAGTTCATAACGGAACCTTTATCAGTAACTCCCAGTGCAATGTCAGCAGCATGAGGAATATTACCGAGCAGTATTCCGAATCCGATGGGAAGCAAAAGCAACGGTTCCCAACCTTTTACAATGGCAAGAGTTATAAAAAGAATTCCTATTCCGATCATGACAAGATTGAGATGAAAACCGTCCTGTGCAAAACCGGTGGTATTCAGAAATTTCAGAAACATATCAAAAAAGTTCATCTGAACCTCCTAAGCGATAACAAAAAGAGTTTGGTTTTCCTGAACATTGTCACCGTCACTCACATTTACAGATTTCACGGTACCTGAAACAACGGAATTTATATCGTTTTCCATTTTCATGGCTTCCATTATGGCCACTTTCTGTCCGATTTTGACTTCATCACCTTTAGAAACAAGAACCTTCAAAATCAGACCGGGCATTGGAGCTTTTATGGATTCACCAGAATCTTCAGCCGAAGTTTTGCTCTTCTTCGGTGCACTGTCAGCCTTCTTTTTCCGGGAAATAGTCGAAATTTCAGGCTCATCTGATTTTGGATACTCAATATCCACATCAAAAGTTTCATCATTGACCTTAACTTCAGCATTGTAAGTGTCAAAAGATTTAATCTCAACTTCGTAGTCATTGCTCCCTATTGTAAACTTGAATTTTCTCATGATTTCACCTCATCCTTTTCATATGGGATTTCCATTGCTTATAGTTTGATATCTGTGACATACGATGTGCCGCTTTCCATGATTCATCAGATATATCTTCATCTTCAGTAAGATCAAACTCCTCCTCTATTCCCGACATGTAAATGTTCAAAGCTGCTGTTATTGCGGCAATCTTCTGCAAATCAGGAGGTTCGGGAACTGCGTTTTTATCTCCTCCGCTCTTATCTGATTTTTTAGACAGTGATATTTCAGGCTTTTTGTCGGTAGAAGGAGTAAGATGCCGAAACTGTGAAAATATTAAAGCAAGCAGTGTTTGAACAAGAAGAACTATAAGAATACCTATGGCAGGAATATAATACTTAACTTCTCTGTCTGACATTATCTGGTTCGCAACACACCAGGAGTCTTTCTCAGCACAATCATCACATTCTGTCCACACACCTGACAAACATTTTTCCCAATTGTTGTCATGACAGCGAACTTCGTCCGGGGTTTCACAAAGTTGCTTTTTTTCCAAAGATTTTGCCGAGCTGTCTTTAATTAATGACTTTTCGCCGGTGACTCCATAAACTGTAGAATTCAGAAACAGTAGCAGTAGAAATACCGGAACTGATTTATTCATGAAATATCTCCTGTTTCCTGTTAATTATCACAATGGGATATTGCCGTGCTTTTTCGCCGGGAGATCATCCTGTTTCGTCCTTAGCATCTCCATGGCTCTGATCAACTGTGGTCTTGTGTTTTTAGGTTCTATTATACTGTCGATGTAGCCATGATGAGCAGCGTTGTAAGGGTTCGCTATCTTTTCGCGATAACTTTTTTCCTCTTCTTTCATAAACGCATCCTTATCTTCAGCTTCTGCAAGTTCACGCCGCTTGAGAATTTCTATGGCTCCCTTGGCTCCCATCACGGCAATTTCCGCAGTGGGCCACGCATAATTCATATCACTGCGGAGATGTTTGGAACTCATGACAATGTAAGCACCTCCGTAAGCTTTTCTTGTTACCACAGCTATTTTGGGGACAGTAGCTTCAGAATAGGCATACAGCATTTTGGCCCCGTGTTTTATCATACCATTATGCTCCTGCTGTGTACCCGGCATAAATCCGGGGGTATCCACAAAAGTTACAAGTGGTATGTTAAAAGCATCGCAGAATCTTATAAAACGAGCTGCTTTCATGGAAGCATCAACATCTATAACTCCGGCAAGAACATTGGGTTGATTTCCGACTATTCCTACTGACCGGCCGTTAAGCCTCGCAAAACCTATTATCATATTGGCCGCATACATCTTCTGAACTTCAAGAAACTCTCCGTCATCAAAAATAAGTTTAATGACATCACGCATATCATAACTTTTGTTGGGATTCACCGGCACAAGTGTATTGAGAGACTCCTCTGCCCTGTCAAAATCATCACTGCAGGATTCAACAGGAGGATCTTCCATGTTATTTTGGGGAAGATAGGAAAGAAGAGTTTTAATATTTTCAAGAGACTCCTCTTCCGTTGAATCGACAAAATGGTTCACACCTGATTTTGTTGCGTGAACCACAGCACCACCGAGCTGATCCACAGTAACATCTTCGTGAGTTACCGTTTTCACAACTTTTGGTCCTGTAATAAACATAAAAGAGTTTTTTTCGGTCATGAAAACAAAATCAGTTATGGCGGGAGAGTAAACAGCACCCCCGGCACATGGACCGTAAACTGCCGATATCTGAGGAATAACACCGGAAGCAAGAGTGTTGCGCAAAAATATTTCACCGTAACCATAAAGAGAGGTTATTCCATCCTGAATACGAGCTCCTCCGGAATCATTGAGTCCTACAACAGGAGCCCCGACCTTCATCGCCATATCCATAATTTTGCATATCTTGTCCCCTACAACAGCACTGAGAGAGCCGCCCTGAACAGTGAAATCCTGTCCGAAGACAAAGATTTTTCTTCCGTTAACAGTTCCGTAACCCGTTACAACAGCATCACCGAGAGGCCCTTTCGCACCATCAGAAGTTCTGAAAGAATCTATCTCTTCAAAACTTCCGGAATCAAGCAGTTTTGCAAAACGCTCACGCGCAGTCATCTTGCCTTTTGCATGCTGTTTCTCTATGCGCTTTTCACCACCGCCGAGTTTTGCCTTCTGTTTTTTCGAGCGAAGTTCGGCTAATTTCTCTTCAATTGAAGCCATCAGTTTCTCCACTTATTCGTTTATTATTCTTCTTCCGTCAACTCCACAAGTACCCGGGACACTTTGGGATGGATAAACGCTATTTTTGTGTTGTGAGCTCCCTCCCGGGGTGTTTCGTCTATGAGCCTGATTCCCTGCTCTTTGAGATTGTCAAGCCTTTCCTTTATATTGTCTGTAGTAAAAGCTATATGATGCATCCCTTCTCCTCGTTTCTCTATGAATTTTGCCACAGGACTGTCATCACTTGTCGGCTCAAGAAGCTCTATTCTGCTTTCACCGGCTTTGAAAAAAGCAACCTTAACTTTTTGAGAAGAGACCTCCTCCTCTCCTGTTTTTTCAAGTCCGATAACATCGGTATAAAACAACTCATGATTTTTTATACTTTTTACAGCAATACCTATATGATTGATTTTTTTACTCATCTCTCCTCCATTTTATTTCAAGCTTTTTTTCCATATTACGAAGAATTTTGTAAGGATTCACTTTTTTTTCCGCCACTTCGTCTATCCATTTTGAGAAAATACCCTCCTTTTCAAGAAATGCAAGAATTTTTCCACCGATTTTATCTTTTGCCATATGTGAAAACTGGACACCACATTTTTCCCTTGCGAAATAATCTCTGTTGTCAGAAATATAACCCATTCTTTCATCAAGAGCTTTCATGAGCTCAAAAACTCCTTCGCCGTTTACGGCCACAGTTTCAACCACGGGAGGCACCCATTTCAGCTTGTCCCTGTTGATATGTACAAGCATGTTTATTTCGGCAAGAAGTTTCTCTTTCCCGTCCTTATCCGCTTTGTTAACAACAAAAATATCAGCTATCTCCATTATTCCGGCT
>JAWOGE010000255.1:0-6439 GCA_046497165.1 bacterium
CGTATATAGTTCCCAGAAAAAATATAAGACTGCCGAAAAATGCAAAAAAACGAAAAGGTCTATAAAGAAGAAACATGCGAAAGATCGTTACAATGGATTTAAGAACATAGGAAAAGTTGGATTTCAGAAGCCGTGAACGGCGCAGAGGAGGATTCACCTCCACCGGAACCCATTTTACACTTATATCTTTCATGCCGGCTTGTATAATAGTTTCAAGTGTATAGGTGTATTTTGAAAATATATTTATTTTCATGGCAGTTTCTCGGCTAAGGGCACGAAATCCGCTCGGAGCATCGGGAACAGTAACGGATGATACAAGTCTTACAGCGTAACTTCCTGTTTTTTGGAGAAGTTTTTTTAGAAGTGAAAAATGGGGAATTCGTTCCACAGGGCGTGCACCTATGACCATATCCGCTTGTTTTTCAACAATAGGTTTTACAAGATTTTGAATATATCGTCCCGGATATTGATTATCGGCATCGGTGTTGACTATAATATCTGCTCCCATTTCAAGAGAGTTATTTATTCCAGTTGCAAAAGCGGCTGCAAGCCCCATATTTTTAATGTGAGATACTACCTTTACCCCGAATTTTTCAGCAATGAGAGGCGTATTGTCCCGTGAACCGTCATCAACAACAAGAATTTCTATCTCATCTATTCCTTCAATATAGTCGGGAATATCTTTTAATGTTTTTTCTAGAGTTTCTTCTTCATTGTATGCCGGAATCTGTATTACAAGTTTCAAATTACAAAAGCTCCTGTCTACACAATACAGTTTCATTTATAATAAAAAAAAGAGTGCTGTCAATTCAAGACAGCGAGAAAGTGAATCGGATACCAGATTTTTTAGAACTTTATAAAGAAGTGTTCATTCAGAAAGAGATTTTTTTATATATTTTTTCACGAACTTCGTCCTTGGAGATGTTTTCAACAATAGAGAACTCACTTGTTATTATTTCTTCAGCTTCACTGAGGAGTTGTTTTTCACCGAAACTCAACCCTTTTTTGTTCTTCAAGTAGGTTAAATCTGAGATAACATTAACAATGTCGTCAACTTTTCCGCTTATAAGTTTTTCCTGAAGGTGTTTGTATCGTCTGTTCCAATTCATACGGAGCAAACCTGCATTACTGTCTCTCTGGAAGTTTCTGTAAGCGTCTTTAACCGCATCTTTGTCGGAAAGTGTTCTCAAACCTGTTTTATGAGCAGTGCTCACGGGAACAAAAACCCTTGATCCTGTGTCTGCTATGCTTATTACATAACAATCTATCTCTGTGGAACCAACCTTTTTAGATATGATCTCGTCAACGGTTCCTACTCCGTATTTGGGATACACAGCAACATCGCCTTTTTTAAATTTCATTACAAAGAACCTCTCTTCCTGTTAACCAGCCTAAATGATTATATGCGAAAAATCACAATAGTCAAGTTATTGAAAATATTTTCTAATTTAATTAAAATAATAAGCTTTTATTGATGATATTTAGAATACATGTTGTTTGAGATTGTTAAAAAGCTAACCTTCCGAAAGAAGTTGAAGAAGGTATATCACCTGCTCATTCATTTCATATATTTTTGATTCAATTACATTTGAAAAGTAAGGAAGCGAAAACATAAAAACAGACATCCCTATGAAGACAGTTATTGTTGCACTCAGAAAAAAAACATTTATATTGGGGACTGATTTTGCTACAAGTCCGAAAGATGTGTGTATCAGAAAAACTACTGTCAGCATGGGAGCAATAACCTGAAGTGCTATGAAGGGAATCCCGGCGGAAAGAGTGACGAGCCAGTAAAATACATTTTGTCCTGCGAGAAACCCGCCTATGGGAATCATCTCGGTGCTGAAAAACATTGCTCGGAGGAGAAAATGATCAAACCCGAATACTATTAAGAACATTATGGACATCCAGTTCATAAGACGCCCGAGAGAGTTCATTGTACTGCTTGACATAGGATCGAACATTCTGCTTGCTCTCAAGCCCATCTGAATGCCGGATAAGTTGCCCCCCATTCTTATGGCGGAAAGTAAAATTTTGACGATGGTGGAGACCATTAAAGCCAGAAGTGTTTCCATAACTATGGCTGAAATAATTTCATACATGTTGTTTACATCTATATTTATTCCCGGACGAACAGCCGGGTAAAGCATTATAGCAATAAAAAATGCGAATCCCGTTTTCACTTTGTTTCCCACTATGGATTCATCAATGAATGGCAGCGGGTAGAGTACCGACATTACTCTAATCATTATTATTACTAAGAACACAGCTTCGGAATAGTGAAGATTTTCCACGAAAAACCTCGCTGCTATCTTATTAAATCAGGAAAATTTGTAAAAATATACTCCATGAACCATGTTGCTTTTCCTGTTATCCATGGAAGCATTAAAATAAGAACAACACCGACGGTAAGAATTTTTGGAATAAATGTCAGGGTTGCTTCATTTACCTGAGTTACAGCCATGAAAAGAGAAACAGTCAGACCCACCACAAGAGCTGAAAGAAGTATGGGGCCTGCTATTAAAGCTGCTGTCATAAGAGCGGTCCGGACTATTTCGATTATAAATGCAACGGTCATTTTACCTCTCTTTCAAAAACTTTGCAGTAGTGAAGATACGATCAGATGCCAGCCGTCAGCAAGAACAAATATAACAAGTTTAATTGGCAGAGATATTATTATGGGAGGAAGCATCATCATTCCGAGAGACATAAGAATAGTTGCCGTTGAAATGTCCAGTATGAAAAAAGGAAGATATATCAGGAATCCTATTTGAAATGCTGTTTTAAGTTCTGATATCATAAAACTGGGAACAACTGTGAAAAAACTTATATCGTCAGCATTTTCAGGTTTTTTTCCGTCAGACATTTTTACAAAAAGGGCAAGATCTTTTTTTCTCGTGTGAGAAAGCATGAATTTTTTAAGAGGAGCGGCAGCTTTTTCAAAAAACATCTCCTGGTTTATTTCGTCATTCATATAAGGTTTTACCGCACTTTCATTGATTTCAAGAAATATAGGGCGCATTATAAAAAATGTCATGAAAAGGGCGAGAGGAATAAGAATCTGATTACTCGGAGTCTGCTGAGTACCCATTGCCTGACGCAAAAAATGAAAAACAATAAGAACCCTTGTAAAAGATGTCATGGTAAGCAGAATTGTCGGAGCTATGGCCAGAAGAGTGAGCAGAAGTATTATTTTTATGGAACTTACAATTGCGTAAGGATCGTCTCCTCCGTTCAGAGATAGATTTATATCGGGAACAGCGACAGGATTGTCTTCTGCCAGAAGAATCAAAGGAAATGCTATGAGAAAAGCGATTATAATTTTTTTCATTTTAATCTCATTTTCCTCAATCTGTTTATGGAGGAAAACATATCGTTTTCTATGTCACTGTCAGTACCATCTCTTTTTTGAGATTCTTTTTCAAGGAGGGATTCCAACTTTTTGCCGAACTCCGAAGAGGAGGACTTTTTTTGTGAACAGTTATTTTTTTTTAAATTGTCTTTTTGTTCAGATTTTTCCGATTCACAATTTATGAAATTACTTATGCGTCGGGCATCTTCACCGCAATAGTCAGTTATTTTAACTACTTCTCTGTCTTTTATAAAAAGAAGAACATATTGTCCCGCTATCTGCATGAGGACAAGTTTTTCTTTAAGACCGAGATGATGTATTTCTACAGTTTTCATAAGTTTTCCGTCACCGGAGATGCTGTTTCCAGAGCGTTTCTTTTTGTAGTATAAAAGCATAACGCCTACGAATAACATGATCCCTGTTATTAAAAAGTAGTTATAGTTGCTTTTTTCGGTTTTACTGTCATTTTTCATTTTTCCGGACAATCCTTTGAGAAAATCCTTTTCACCATCTTTGTTTTTGTCAGGGTTCAAAGCCGTATTTTCTTCGGATTTTTTTTCAGCTGAAGTTTTTTTTATTTCAAGATTTTCTTTTTCCGAAACAATTTCACCGGAAGTTTTGTCTTCTTCAGTTTCCGAGGCTGAAAGAAACTGAAAACAGGTCATGAGCAAAAAAAACATTAAAAATCCGGATACAAATCTCATTTAATCATCCCTTTCATCACTGTTCAACTGTTCTATGCGTTCATGAGGAGAAGATATCTCTGTTATCCGTATGCCGAACTTTTCATTCATGACCACGGCTTCTCCGCGAGCGATACGCTTTTTGTTAACACAAAGATCCAGCGGTTCTCCCGCAAGTTTGTCAAGTTCTATGACCGAACCCTGACTCAATTGAAGAAGGTCGTATATTATCATTTTTGAACGACCAAGCTCAGCGTAAACTTCAAGAGGGATATCAAGAAGAAAATCTATATTGGGAGATTCCGTTGTTGATTTTTTTGTATCCTGAACGGAATCCTTCAGATTCATGGAGTCGGATGTCAGTGATATCTCTTTTTGTTTTTCCGCAAAAGACCCTGGTTCTTCTCCACCGGAATTATTGGCAGATTCTTTCTCTTTTGATGTTTCAGTTTCTTTTCCGTTTTCGTCTTTATCGGAAGATATCCCCTCCATCATTTTTTCCCATTCAGCCGCAGCCTGTTCCTCGGTTCTTTTTTGTTCGCCGTTTTTTTTGTCTTTTTCGCTCATATCCATCCTCCTGACAAGATTTAATCATTTCCTGGAATAACGCTGTTTCCCGCAAGAAAGCGTTTTATTTTAAAAGCATATTTGTTGTTGCTCACCACAGGATAACCCGACATTTTAGGTACATTTTGAACATACATGGGAATTTCGCTTTTGTAGGAATTGTCAAGCTCTATTATATCACCTTTTTTGAGATTATAAAGATCTCTTATATTCAGTGTTGTACTGCCGATAACAACTTTTGATGATATGTCCGTTTTCATTATATTCTGCATTATTCGTTTGCGCCAGGCTTTGTTGGGTTCCGGTCTGTCGGCGTATATCGAAGAGGAGAGTTTTTCCCTTATGGGTTCTATTGTGGAGTAGGGCATCATGAGAAACATTTTTCCCCGACTCTGCTCCATTTCCACTTCAAATGTAGTTGAAACGACAACATCTCCGGGGGGAACAACTCCGACAAACTGAGGATTAACCTCTGTTCTTATGAATTCAACCGATACTTCATGTATCATTTCCCATGCGGACTCCAGAATTCCTGCCATATCTTTTACAAGACGTTCAACAAGGGTGAGTTCAACAGGTGAAAATTCACGACCTTCAACCTTGTATCTCGCTCCTTCCTTCCCTCCGAAAAACAAAGTGGCGAGAGCATAAAGAAGCCTGGCTTCCACTACTATCAGACCTTGTCCTCTCAAAGGAGCAAAACTCATTATGTTCAAACAGGACGGGATGGGAAGACTGTTTAAAAATTCACTGAATTTTGTAATGGAAGTTGATTCCACATCAATATCTATTATTTTTCTAAGATTGTTGGAAAGACTGACTCTGAAATTACGGGCAAACCTGTCGTTTATAATTTCAAGAGCAGGCATCCTTCCACGAACAATTTTCTCATTGCTCGTTAGATCGTAATGTATAAGATCTTCTTGTTCCTCTTCACTCTGATCTGAACCCGTATCCACATCTCCTTCATCTACGGCACTCAAAAGAGAGTTTACTTCCTCCTGTGACAGAATCTGATCGTCAGACATACTAACCTCTTTTCTACTGAACTACAAAATCTTTAAAATAAACATTTTTGACTCTGCCTTTAAGCAGAATATTGTTAAGTCTTTTTATGATTCCTTCTTTTATATCCTGTTTCCCCTCTATTCCGCTTGTCTGATCAATATCAAGTCCGGACAGAAAGACAAGTACCTGATCCCGTGCCACGAGCCTCTTTTCTATAAGTTCTGTTTCGGCATCAGGAACATCCACTTCCACAGCAACATTAACCTTAAGATATCTGTCGGAAGAGGTACCTTTGAGATTTACAACAAATTCACGCATTTCAACCATGGGACCCTTTCCGAGTTCTTTTGAAACAGATTTTTCCTTTTCGGATTTTGATTCCGCTGAGGTCTGTCTGTTTTCTGTCATAACCGGTTTGTCATAAAAGAATATAAACCAGACAATGGCTGCGAGAATAAGAAGAGTGTTTACAATTAAAATCCCTATGAGAAGAGCACTTCCTTTGTTCCCACCGCCTTCATCAACCTCAAGATCTTCAACCAGGTCATCGTCATTGTCAGCCAGCCAAAACAGTTGCATTCTTGCCTCCTTAAAAAAATACACCAAAAATTATTTGCAAATATCATACCAACAGCAGCAAAACAAGCTACACCATCTCAATATGTTTCATAATAGAACTTCGTTTTTCAAAAGGTATCCATCTTATGGAGTTGTCTTTTCTCAGCCATGTCAGCTGCCGTTTTACGAGTTTTTTTGTGTTTTTTATTATTTTATCTCTGAGTTTGTCAATATCTGAAATGTCTTTACGGAGAAAAAGAAACACCTCTTT
>JAWOGE010000264.1:0-5145 GCA_046497165.1 bacterium
CAGCATTTCTCATACACCAGAAATCACCGTCTCTGTCCATTTCGCGTTCAACACCAGCTGATTCATAAAGCTCCATGATGCCTTTTGATGCGTACTCACCGGTACACTTGTCTTCGGTTATTATGAAAGATACAGTGTCAGCTATGCCTTCATGGAGAGATCCCGGCTCGTTATTCAATCCATATTTGTCAGGGAACTGTGCAGAGTCAAGACCGGTAGAGTATGCCAGAGCATGGCCAAACTCATGATAAACAACATCACCGTCATATGCAAAATTCACAAAGGTTCCTTGTCCGAAAACAAGAATATCGCCGCTTATTCCGTAGTCGGAAAGAAAATCCGCCATCATAGGGTTGTCGGGAGAAAAGAAAGCGTTGTCCATTGCCACAAGTCCCGGATCTTCACCACCGAAAAGATTTTCTATGTCCGGCATCTGAAAGTTTCCAATTACACTGAGAGGTCTTTCTTCATCGTTACTCTTAAGATATTCAAATTCAGTTCCCAGAGCACGAAAGTAGTTGTATACTTTTGATGTGTGGTAATACATAGATATTTCTGCACAGCGGTTTATATTTTCTTCAGTCATGTTTTCAGTTTTGAACTTTTCTCCCTCACTGCAATCTTCGTAAATAAACGAACCGTTTTCTATGTTATTTGCAAGTTGTGTGGGAGAGCAGATGGGAATTTCAATCATTCCCTGATAATTTACAGATTCACCTTTATCGGGACAATTGTATGCCTTTACTAAGCGTATGTCATTTTCATCAAGCTCTGAAACAAGAAAACCCTGTTCGTTTGAATCGAGTTCAGTATCGTCAAATGCCGCCACATCGTCAAAAACAACCTCAATTAAATCGGGAGTTCTTTCAGGATTGAACTCAAAAACATTTGCTGTATATTCAGGTGCTTCTTCTGTATCTTCATTATCATTTGAATCATTAAAAGAGGTACTGTTAGAGGAATAAAGTATGTTGCCATTTTTAGCATTTACATAATAAAAACGGGTATCTGCCAGTGACATGGGTTGAAAATAGATTTTATAGACAGGGATATAGCGATCTATGAATTTAATGACATATTTTTCAGAGTGATTGCGGGGAGTTTTTATGAATGATTGCCCGGTATGACGAACTGCCGCATTTCTCACTGCTGTTTTTACAGGAACAAGATTGCTGACATCGATATCTATTTTTTCAAGACGGTTGTTTATGAGAACAACTTTTCCGTCTTTTATTGTAAAAGTAGTGAAAGCATCTTCAATGGGGATACCTTTGTACTCATAATTAATTTTAAAAATATCTCTTTTCCCCACGGAAGCTCTTTTGTCAATTGAGGCGTTAATATCTCTGTTCATGTCAAAAGCAGGCAGAAAAGTTCTGTTTACGAACTTCAGAACATCCAAATCCTGAGCTTTGAGCGGAATAGAAATGTTTTTCACAATAAACGGTGTTCCGTTTTTGAATGAAATGTCCGCATCGCGAAAATATCCGTCTCCGGGATTCGCAAAAATTGTAAAAAAACTTAAAATAATAAAAATAATTAATGATTTTTTCATGAGTTCCCTCCTGTTTTTTCCAACACATCCAACAACAATGATATATTTGATAAAAGTAAAGTCAAAAAATTCTTAAATTTGTGCATTGAACGAAATTTTACATATCTCCCGTTCCGGGTTTGACCTCTTCTGTGAGCCATTTGAAATTGTCGATGAGGACTATCGAATCATACATATGATCGCCTGTATCCCATATTGCAAAACGCAGTGTTATCTCTTCGTCGGGCAATACATTTCCCCTTGTGAGAAGCCAGCCGGTTCCACCGCCATATTCACTATTGTCTTGTTCTTCGTTTTCCTGTTCAAGCCCCGAACCTTCAAGCTCAGCATCACCCTCACATCCGGGATAATCCCCCACGGGACATATTTTAAAAAGTCCGGAGGGGGCCAGATTCACACCCACCTGATTGCCGTTTTCGTCTCTGGCAAGATTTTTATCTCCGGGATTCTGCATCTCGGGATCATCGCTTGTGTATTCGGAGTCAAGAAGTGTCACGAAAAAGTCGTTATATTCGCTGCATACCCATTTAGGATATTCAAAAGTTAAAAAATTTATATTAAATTCAACGCCTTTGGCAATGGGCGGTGTTTTGAGTTTGATTTCAAACATTACAGGATCGTTTATCGTTGAATTATCTGTAAGTTCATGATCTTCGCAGTCAGGTGATGTCGGGAATTTTTCATCATTGGCTTCAAACCAGTCTGCCGGAGGAGCACTTGATGTATTTTGCCCCATGCCGATGTCTGAAGTGAAAGGTACTGTTATTTCACCTGAACTTATTGCAAGCATGTACGAACCTTCGCGGGGAACAATGTGATTTCCAAAACTGGAAATTATTTTATATGATGTGTTTTTGGGGCAACAACTGCCGTCGGGCATAAGAAATTCAGCTGCTGTGATTCCGTATTCATCATCCCGGCTGCATATCTCCATTGCCTGAGCAAAAACGAAAGCATCGCTGCTGTCCGGGGCAATGGCACTGTCATCACAATCTTCGAGTTCAAACTCATCAGGATCATCAAGGTCACAGTTGTCAACTATTCCGTCACAATTTTCATCAAGGCCGCTATCACACAACTCAACCGAAGGAAGCACTTCACCTTCACACGGTCCCCATGTTCCATCGGATAGACAGAGAGCTTGTGCAGCTTTACATACCCCGACACCCTCAGTCTCAGGAGGACCGGAATATTCACAATCTTTTATATCCCCGGGTTCACAATCTCCTGTAACGGGGTCATCATCCGGCTGTTCTTTTTCATTATCACTGTCATCAGACTCTGTTTTTTCATCATTTTCATCGCCATTGTCATCCGGTTTGTCCGGGAAACCGGTGTTCCCGTTGTCCTCTTCATTGTCTTCAACGCATATTCCTGTGTCTGTGTCACATATTTTTCCATCTCGGCAGTCCTCATTGGAAAAACATTTTTCATCTGCCGTATCTTCCTTTTCTTCATTATCAGAGGATTCACAGGAGATTGCACCGACAATTAAAAACAAAATTAAAAACATATATGCATTTTTCATGATTCTCTCTCCCCGAAAGATTGATTATTAACTTTACTCACCCTGAAAATTATAACTTAATTGATTATTATGTCAAATCATAATCTAAAGATTGGTCTTGAATATGTTTTCCAGTTCTTTTTCTACTTTTTCAGGTTCCCGGGAAAAAGCTTCGGACATATTTTTTATGGCAGAAAAGGTTTTCATATCCATGTTTCTAAACTGTATCCCTATACCGGTATTGTCACAGCGACTGACTTCGGCATCAATATCAGCCGATAATTGTTTGCCATTACGATCTACCGAAATTAAAATATGTATTTTTTCGAAAGGCTTGAAATCACTGTCTGTTTTTATAAAAGCTCCGTTTATGCTCAAATTTTTCAGAACACCCTTACTTTCTCTTTTATCTTCATTTTTATGAAGAACAACCTCCGATTTTATCGGAAATCGTGTGTTTTTTCTGCGCTCACGATTGTTTTTCTTTGTCATTTAGCAACTCCGTATTTTTCATAGTATCTGTCAATGGATTCTTTTATCCTGTCATCCACTATCTTTTTTCCGTTTACAGGATTATTGTGAAGATATTCGACAACCTCATTCATTTTAACTATGGAACAGGCTTTTAGTCCGAATTCCGACTCAAGTTCCTGAACAGCAGTTGAAGAGCCTTGTCCCCTTTCCATTCTGTCAACAGATATAACAAGTGCTGCAATTTTTACATCGGCCTGTTTTTTAAGAAGAGGAACGGTTTCGCGTATGGAAGTTCCGGCAGTTGTAACATCTTCTATTATTACCACTCTGTCCCCATCCTTTAGCTTATGCCCGACAATACGGCCTTTTTCTCCATGATCCTTGACTTCTTTTCGATTGTAGCAAACGGGAACATTCATATCGAACTCTTTATAAAGAGCCGCTGCCGTGGTGGTTATAAGAGGTATCCCCTTGTAGGCCGGACCGAAAAGCACATCAAAATTCCGACCGAGCGAATCAATGACGGTTGAAGCATAATAGAAACCGAGAACCGACATCTGTTTTCCCGTGCAATATTTACCGGTATTGACAAAAAAAGGTGTTTTTCTGCCACTTTTTGTTGTGAAATCACCGAACATAAGAACATCTGATTCAATCATAAAATCAATAAAATCGTTCTTTTTTCTCACAGCCACCTCCTCCATTGTTCATAACTTTAATATAATAAAAAAGAGTGAAAATCAAGCCGATAACTTAATTAACTTTGACCTGAATCGTCCGACTCTCTCATTGAAAAATGAAAAAGCCTTCTGTTCTTAAGAAGTTACAAAAATCGCCGATTAACCTTCGGGTGAACCTCAGATTTTGTGTAACTCTTCTGAATCAGAACTCTTTCCCATGTTTTCTAACTCAGAATCGAACGATTCAGGTTTGAATCGTTCGATTCATGTCAGATTTTTTCTTTTGAAAAAACGCACAGACCGGTCAAATTGAATTTTTGTTCAGAAAGTAAGTTTGACAGAACCCATGAAGCTATTTGAAAGCAGTTCGTTAACTTCAGTGGAACCATCACCTTCGGGAACGAAAGTCTGAAGCTGCATCCACTGGAAACCTATCTGGAAAGGTTCGAAAGGCTCATAGAAAGTGCTGAACCAGAATGATTTGTTTTCTGTGTATTTTGCAAATTCGTTATCGGGATCTTCAGAGCCCACTCCCGTGTGCATGGAAAGGAAACTGAAAGGTGTTAGCGACAACTGCACCCAGTATCCGGTCGCCTTGAGACTGCCGTCGACTTTTCCGTTATTGTCATAGGTGAGTGCTCCGCCGAAAACGCCGAACATATCAAGATTTCTTCCTATGTAATATTTTCCGGAAACCTGAACATATTTATGAACAATTTTTCCACCGACATTATAAAGCCAGACATCAACCTCATCACCGTAGACAGGGTCACCCTTTCCGGAAATTTTAACTCCGCCTGCATAATCTTCGCGTCCGTAAGCTGCTCCTGTGGCAACATAAAAAGCAAAAGCGTCAAATTCACCTTTCAGGGAAAGCAGGCCTTGAAAATTAGGCATGTGTGATGCACTTCCGGAATCTATATTCATCT
>JAWOGE010000325.1:0-7672 GCA_046497165.1 bacterium
TGACGACGGTGCTCTTCTTTTTTACAGCGGTAAAAATTTTCAGGACAGCTATGAATTATCTGAAGCGGTTGATTATCGCCATCCTTATATGTATCATCCCATCTGGACAAATACCTATACGCCGTCTGTGCTCATGATGCCTTACGGAGTGGTTCTTTGCGACACGGAAACATCTCAATGTAAAACAATAAAATAGGGGGAGCTTAAATGAAATATGTAAAACCGGCGGTTATTTATGAAGAGGATATTCAGGGAAAACTTCTTTATTCGATTTGTTATTTTTCGAAGCGAACGGGTTGTACGACTACACCGGATTATTCCAATAATTAAATAGAAAAATTCTGAGTTAAATATGACCTATAAAATGAATTTTCAGTGTGATTTCAGCACACTTCAGAGGGTATCAGAAAACGAAAACGCTTTAAAAGCTCTCGAAGGGCTTCTTTTTCACGGTGTCTCTTTTTCTTGTAACAATGAAGCCGTTCTGGTTGTTGGTGAATCCGGGGTAGGCAAGTCAACGCTTTTGAAAAAATTGATCGACAGGGTCTCTGTGATACATGAAGACAGATCTTTTATATTTTCAAAAAATTCATCAAACAGAAGATGGAAGGTGCGGGCCGCTGTCATGAACAAAGCCGGAATGAAAAGGGAGATTCGCTATTTGGCTGATTATACGGCGAAAGTTGATCTCAAAAAAATATTTCTGCTGTCGAAAAGTTTCAACGCTTCAAGCAGTGTTACAAAGGAAACTGACCCCGCTGCTTGCTGGAAAATAGTCATAAAAAATTCCGCCCGGCCTGTTACGGACAACACTCTTTATAAAAACTATTACAAGCTTGTGGATATAATTGCCGAGGATCTTCCCTTTTTTCATCTTGCACACAATCTTGATGATTCATCCGACAAACTTATGGAGATGATCTTTTCATGACATTCTGCAGACCCTCCGGTATGCTCATTGAGCTTACAAAAAAATGTCCGCTTCGCTGTATACACTGTTTTCTCACACCCGAGGAAAAGAGAAACAATGTTTTTTTCCAAGACAGAAAACTGTTTGTAAAAATTCTTGATGACCTTGTTGAGGAAGGTGCTCTTTTTCTCACATTCACCGGAGGGGAGCCGCTTCTGCATCCCAATATCTGGCATCTCTTTGAAGAGTCTCAAAAAAGACATTTTGCCGTTTCAATGAAAACCAGTGGAGTCCTCATCGATAGCGAAACTGTTGAAAAACTTATAAAATATCGCCCCCTTCACATTGATGTTTCCATATACAGTGCTGTGGCTCGGGAACATGACAGAATAACAGCTGTGCCGGGGAGCTTTAAAAAATCTATTCGGGGAATTTCCATGCTCAGAGAGGCGGGAATAAAAGTTCGTGTGAGCTCTCCGCTCATTACCCCGCTGCCGGATCTCGAAAAACTTTATGAGCTGGCTGAATCATTTGATGCGGTTTGGCAGCCGGACCCTTTTATATTCAAAGGAAATCACAACTGCAACAACTATGAATCGCTTATTTTAACTGACAGAGAGCTTGAAAATTTTGTGTGGTTCATGCTTTCAAAAAATCTCTATACAATGGATGAAATATACTGCCCCGAGAGACCCTCAGGATTGTGTGCCTTCGGCGAAAAAGGGATAGTGCTGGATGCCGATGCCCACTGGAATCTGTGTGCCCTGGATAAAAAGAAAATAGCCGATGCACGGAAAACATCTGTGCGAAAAGCGATGACCCTCTCCACTGAACTGCGGGAAAAAATAGAAAATAAAAGAGAGTGTCGTAATTGCGATCTTCTTCCTTATTGTCAGCCCTGTACCGCTTTAAGCAACCTTGAAGACGGCAGTTATCTGGCCTGCTCATCTCAGAGAAAAAGATTTGCGGAAATTTTAAAAAAAGTACACAGGGAGTTTTCGCGTGGATGAAAACAATCGCTTTGTTTCCATCGGAGATATAGCAATATGTCCGAGAGATGATTCCATGGTGGAACTTTCATCTTCGAATCTGAATGTCAGGCTCTCTTTTGCCCCCATAGCCGCGGCCATAGCAGCTTTTTGCAAAAAACCGAGAAGTTTACAAGAGGTGGTCAGGGTTTTTGGAGATTCGGTAACACCCGTTTTTACTATTATGCATGAAAAAGGGTTCCTTACCGTTCCGGGAAAAGAGAATGTGACTGTTTCTTTCCACAAAGGTTTTGCTGAGCCGACTGTTCATCTGAGTATGATCGGTGACAAAGAGCGAACCCTGAGCTATAAAAAAGCCATCGAACAAATTGTTACACCCGGTGATGTTGTGCTTGATGCCGGAAGCGGAACCGGTATTCTCGCAATTCTAACCGCAAAAGCGGGAGCCGAAAAGGTATACGCGGTGGAGGCTTCAAAATATTATAAAATGACCCGGAAAATGGTTGCCGCAAATGGTCTTGAGAGTGTTGTGGAGGTCATACACGATGATTTTGCCGAAGTTAAAACGGAGAGAAAGATAGATGTTCTTGTCACTGAAACATTCGGGAATCTTGTTTACAATGAAGGGGCCGCCCCTGACCTTGAAAAGTGTCTTAAAAATAACTCTGACGGCAGTTGTAAAATAATCCCCTCCCATTTTCGTTTTCACACGGCAGCCGTCAGGGATTTTCCATCAATATTTGCACGGGCGAGCTCTGTTTTTTCCGACTGTGGTATAAAATACGGACCAATTATGGATAGAGCACTTGATCGATACTATTTTTGTGAAATGGATATGTCTGATTTTTCAGAAACAGACACAACCAATTGGTTTTCTGTATTGAAAGATATTAAAGACACTCCCCATGAGTTTGGATTCTCCTGTGACGGGTCTATTGCCGGTATCTCCATCTGGTTTGATCTGAAACTTTCACCTTCTGTTGTTCATTCACTTTCGCCCGAAAATCAGAAGAACAATCACAACAGTTGGGGAAGAACACTGTTTTTCCCGTTTCCATTTGATGATGAAGACAGAAAAGATTTTTTCATAAAAATAAGTCGATCTAATAAAAACAGGCGAAAAGTGAAGCTTGAAATATCCTGCCGGAACAAGGTGAAAAGTTTTGAGCTTTGAAGAAAATAGAGAAAAAAACACCACAACTGTCATGTCCTGGGCGGCTGATCATTTTATAGAAAAAAAGATAATCATCGAAACCACCGGGATGTCAAGCAGTATGATGCCGCTGATTCGTCCGGGAGAGAAGGTTACGGTGGCTTTTTGTCAGCACTGTTCGCTCCGATCAGGCGATGTGGTTGTTTTTAAATCCGGAGATAAACTCATCGCCCATCGTCTGGTTTTCAAAAAGAATTTTGTGGCCGTTACCAAAGGTGATAACAATCCGGACTGTGATCCGCCGATATCGGTGTTTGATATTGTCGGGGTTGTAGAGGGTAAATCTTCAAAACGGGCGCTGTGGTTTTATTTTTTCAGGAATAAGCTCAGAAAAATTCGGTTTCTCAGGTTTCTGTTGCGGCCTTTGAAGCGTTTTTTTCATTTTTGAGTTCAACCTGAATCGTCCGACCCTCTCATTGAAAAATGAAAAAGCCTTCTGTTCTTAAGAAGTTACAAAAATCGCCGATTAACCTTTGGTGAACCTCAGATTTTGTGTAACCCTTCTGAATCAGAACTCTTTCCCATGTTTTCTAACTCAGAATCAAACGATTAAGATTCAAGTCTTTTTTCAGAAAGAACAAAATTTACAGTGGTGTGAACTATATAAACTGGAAATATGAATACAAATATAAAAACATTGGCAACGGGTATCAGGGATACGAAAGTGGGAAACAGGCCTATGCGGAGTGTGGTGATTTTATTTTGAAAAAGCCAGCCGATTTTTCTCTTTAAGGGCCATCTGTGTTCTCCTGCGGGAAAATCTACAAAAAGCAGTGTGTTTGCTCCGACATATATCAAAAATGCCGCAACCTGTCCGATGAAGGGAATAAAGTTGATAATAAAGGCGATTATGGAAAGAATTATCATAACAACGGAGACTTTGAGTGCCTGTAAGATGTCGGTTATAATTCCGGAAAAATTGAAAGGAGCTCCTGCTGAATGGCCCCGGAAAAGCTTTTCAGATCTTGCGGCGAGAAAGGAGTAAAGAGGTGAAGTGATATTATAGGCGATGAGAAATGAAAGATAGAAAGAGATAACTGTTGAAATAATAAGAAACATCCCTTTGAGAATCCACCAGCCTGCAAGTGAGAAATAGTGGTACCAGGCTTCTGTGGCAGGTGCTTCCATGAAAAAAGTTTCTCCACCTGTAAAAGAGTTTATCCATTCCATGACATGAATGCCGGCGAAGATGGTAATGGCAAATGTTATGCAGAGTATCAGTATGCTTAACAAAATAAGACTTTTGTGTTTCAAGAAGAAACCCAGACTCTCCAGTATGTTTATATATTTTTTTTTGTCCTGCATAGCTTGTTTAATGTTCATTCGGTCTCCTTTGTGTTATCCTTTTAAAATTGTTTTTATATCCCTTGTGTTGTCATCTTTCTGCTTTATGTCTATCTCAAATCTCGGAAAAAAGTCTACCCATACTTCCGGAAAAAGATTTGCCCACTCAATGATAAAAAGAGACTCTTCCCTGGCTCGCAGTTCAAAAAAATCAGCCGTCATAAGTTCGTCAATTTCCGCAATGCGATAAAAATCCCAGTGAAAAACGGGAAAAATCCCCTTTGTATGCTTTATCATGAGAGTATATGTGGGGCTTCTTATCTCCTCTTCAGGTACTCCTGTTCCCGAGCCTATGCCTTTTGCCATAATAGTTTTTCCAGCTCCGAGATCTCCGGAAAGAGCCACCAGCATCCCTTTTTGCATCTGTGAAGCTAGTCTTTGTCCCAATTGAAAAGTTTCTTCAGCAGAGCGTGTAACGGTTTTTTCTGCTATATTTTTTTTCAATATTCCCATTTTCAGGAACCTTTCATGGCATCCGGCAGGCATGACAATAAAGCATCAATGTCATGAAAAGATGCGTGATAGTTTTTCTCGAGAAGTATGCCCGCTTTTCGGTGCAGAAGTCCCGCTGAAGATGCGGCATCAAATTGGTTTTTATTTTTGCAGAGAGCCGAAGCAATTATCCCGGTGAGGGCATCTCCCGTTCCTCCGAAGGAAAGTGCTGAAGCACCGTGTGGTAAAATCCTCATGCTTTTCCCGAATCTTATAAAGGAAGCTGCGTTTTTAGCGAAAAGCACATGATTTTCCGGCAGAGGAAATTTTTCCACAAGTTCCGGCCAGCTCAGGTTGTTGAGGTCTGTAAGTTTGCTCATCATTTTACTGAGTTCTCCGGGATGAGGAGTGAGAACGGATTTTTTTGAGGCAAACATTTTAAAAAGTTCTCTGTCTTCGGAAATTTTATGAAGCATCCCGGCATCGAGAACAAAATATCCTTCAAAAGATTCAAAAAAAGTCTTTGTTGTTTCAGGTAGTTCTGTTAGTCCGGGGCCTGCGACAACAACATCGAAATCCTCTTTTCTTTTTGATATTGTGTGAATGTCCGTAAGCATCAAACCCGGGAAAAGTCCTGCTGTATGAGCTATATCTTCATGTTCAAGGGCCACAGTGGCAAGTCCTCCTCCTGAAGCCATAAAAGCGCGTGCTGCAATCAGTATCGCTCCTCTTTTTGTCCTGTCTCCGGCCATAAAAAGGGCATGTCCGTTTTTTGTTTTATAGGAATCCACAGCCGGAGGTTTCCAGAAGAGGTCCTTTTCTTCCAGAACAGAAAAGGGAGCGTCTTTCGAACATTCCTCCGGAGCCGATATTTTACCGTGAACAATCCGGCCGCTGTGAGAGATGCCGTCAGAACAATAAAGACCTGTTTTCATTATACCGAAACTTACTGTGATATCAGCTTTAACCGCTGCGGGCATGGCTGAACCTGTGTCGCTGTTTATGCCCGTGGGAACATCGACAGACAGAACTTTTTTGTCGGAGCAATCATTAACAAAATCAACAGCTTTTATGTATTTTGAGGAAAGCTTCCTCGATAGCCCGGTTCCCAGCATGGCGTCTACGAAAAGTATTTTTCCGGAAATTCTGTCCATCTCTGTAAAAGATACATCCTGTGGGAGTATTTCATAATTTTTCAGAGGATCTCCGGAAAGAGCTTTCTCTTTAAACATCGGAACCACGGACATAGGAAGCGAGCAGCCTCTGTTTCTGAGAATTCGAAGAAGAGCAAAACCATCTCCTCCGTTTCCTCCTCGACCGGCAAATAGAACTATTTTTTCAGGTTTGAAACTTTTTATTATCTTCACCGCCTCAATATAAAGAGAAAATGCCGCATTTTCCATCAGAATAATTGAGGCTACACCTTTTTCCATGGCTCTTTTATCAAATATTTTGGCATCGCTGCTTTTGCCCGCCGGTAACATAAAGACCTCCTTACAAAACTTCATACTTAATGTTACATCGGATGCAAAGGAAAATCAAGTCAATATCGAATACAACACATTTCCGCTGAGACAATTCTCTGTTGTGTTGATTTTATAGTGAAACTGCTCAATTCAGGTAAAAAATTGCAATTGCCGACAGACTTATTAACATATGCTCAAAAGCTCGTAATGGGCATATGTGCGTTAATTAAAAAAAGGAGGTTTTTTATGAAATCGTATGATGTAGTAATAATTGGAGCAAGTGCAGCGGGACTTACTGCTGCACTTACCGCACGAAGACATTATCCCGAAAAATCAATACTTGTCATCCGGAAACATGAACTGGTACCCATTCCCTGTGGTATTCCGTATTCTTTCGGTTTAGCTGAAAAACCGGAAAATAATCTTATTCCGGTGTCAAAGATAATGGCGGCAAACGGTATTGAAGGACTGGTGGCCAATGTCACGGAAATTAATAGAAATTCTCGTACTGTATCTACCGAAAACGAGGAAACTGTCTCTTTTGACAGATTGGTCATTGCCACCGGTTCCCGTCCTATTGTTCCTCCCATTCCGGGTAGCGATAAAAAAAATGTGTTTCCTGTTGAAAAGGATATTCCTTTTCTCAACACTGTTGTGGAAAAGATGGATGGATCTGACAGCATTGTGATTGTAGGATGCGGTTTTATAGGTGTTGAGTTTGCTGAAGAGTGTCGTCGTCGTCGACCTGATATGAAAATATATGTTGTCGAAATGCTTAGGCATTGTCTGCAACTCGTATATGACGAAGATTTATGTGAGCAGGCTGAAAAAACCCTTGAGCAACAAAGAGTTTCTCTGTTGCTTGATGAAAAAGTACAGGAAATAACTGGTGATGAATATGTAAGTGGTGTAAATCTTGCCAGTGGAAAGAGCATTGATGCTGATATGGTGATACTGGGTATCGGAGCTTTTCCGGATACAGAATTGGCGGAAAAAGCCGGACTTGCCATGGGGCCGACTGAGGCTATTTATGTTGACAGATATATGCAAACCAGTGACCGTTATATTTTTGCCTGCGGGGACAACACTGAAAAAGTCTCCTTTTTCGATGGGAAGCCGTCACGATACAAACTTGCATCAATTGCCACCATGGAGGCGCGGGTGGCGGGTGCAAATCTTTTCGGTATAACAAGAGTTAATATGGGAGTTATAGGTGTTTATTCCACCGTTCTCGGAGACAAAGCTTATGCGGCGGCCGGATTGACACACTTTCAGGCGGAAGAAAAAGGATAGCGTGTCGCCATTGGTGATTTCGAAG
>JAWOGE010000052.1:0-5885 GCA_046497165.1 bacterium
GTGTTCCATATAGAACTGTTTTCCCGCTTCCATGCAAATTGCACCCATAAGACCTGAGACAGAATTCGATGTGTCGGGGACAACGGCAATGTTCTCAGCATCATAAGCGGATAGTGTGCCAGTTGAAATAATAAAAAAGGAAAACAGCATTAAAAAATTTTTCATTTTTTAAATTCCTCCGGTAATTAAAGTGATTATTGTAGTCAAAAATTAATATGATGCAAACAAAACCGATTTTCCGATAATGGCTGCAATTCAAATCCTCTCCTGATATAGAAGCAGGGTTTACATTTGAGCGGGAATCATTCTTTTTTAACCTGAACCGTCCGACTCTCTCATTGAAAAATGAAAAAGCCTTCTGTTCTTAAGAGATTACAAAAATCGCCGATTAACCTTCGGGTGAACCTCAGATTTTGTGTAACTCTTCTGAATCAGAATTCTTTCCCATGTTTTCTAACTCAGAATCGAACGATTCAGGTTTAAATAATTTGAGATATTCACCGTATCCTTCTTTTTCCAGGTCCGAAACGGGAATGAACTTTAGTGCTGCTGAATTGATGCACCATCGCTTGCCGGTGGGTAACGGGCCGTCATTGAACACATGCCCCAGATGAGATTTTCCCCGAGAGCTCCGTACTTCGGTACGAACAGTGAAAAGTTTACGGTCTTTTTGTGTTTTTATGTTATCCGGGTCAATGGGTCTGGTGAAACTCGGCCATCCGCTGCCCGAGTGATATTTATCAAGGGAACTGAACAACGGTTCGCCCGTTACAACATCAACATATATGCCCGCTCTGGTGTTTTTGTAATATCTGTTCTGAAACGGTGGCTCTGTTCCACCTTTTTGTGTAACATTATACTGCAATTCGGTCAGTTTTTTCCGCAGAACAGCGTCCGAAGGTTTTACATAAACACTTTTTTTTGCTGACGGTCTGTCTTGGACCTCTTTCTTTTTTTGTCTGAAAGACCTTATGTGTGATGCCCGCCCTGATCCCTCCTTGTACATACGGTATTGTACCGGATTTTTCCGGTGGTAATTCTGATGTTGTTTTTCTGCAATATGAAAGGCTGTGAAAGGACGAATCTCTGTTTTGACTGACCGGTCGTAAAGAGCTGAAGCATCAAGATCGGCTCGGGACTGTTCGGCAATTCGTCTCTGTTTATCATTATGATAAAAAATAGCTGTACGATACTGACTTCCACGATCGACAAACTGTCCTCTGTCATCGGTGGGGTCTGTATTTTCCCAGAACACTTCAAGCAGTTTTTCATAAGAGACTTGTTTAGGATCGTAGACGATCTGTACAGCCTCAAAATGACCGGTATCTCCCGAGCAGACTTGTTCATAAACAGCATTCTCGGGTTTGCCGCCGATATATCCCGCCTGTACAGATCTAACACCGGGCAGTTTCTCAAACGGTGGCTCCATGCACCAGAAACAACCGCCGGCAAAAGTTGCTGTAGCAGTAATTTCAACAGCAGATAGTGTTATAAGAGAAAAAAGCGGAGAAACTATAAAAATATTTGTAAAAATCTTCATGACCCTCTCCCTGCAAAATGAACATGTTTCAAGTATAGCACAAAACAACTGCAAATGCAAATAATTATCGATAACATTTACATGCCCGGACAGAATCAGGTGTCAGATCGGCATTTTCATATGACTTTGCCGTATGATTATTTCATATAAATTTCGTACATGCAAAACAGCAGCAGATATAATGGTAAGCTAATACTGGACAGAGGTATAAAAGGGTAAAATGAAAGTAAGGAATAATGCAAGCCTGTAAAAAAGCTCTTCGTTGCAAAATACCCGTTGAAACAGTTTCATCCATAACAGGTCTTTCTGTTAAAAAAGTTCTTGAAATAAAAAAAGAACTTTCAAAATCTGAGGAAGAGAAATAAAACCTGAACCGTTCGATTCTGAGTTAGAAAACATGGGGTTCGTTGACGGGAAGAATAATATCGAACACGGTTCCTTTGGAAGATGTTTCTTTCAGAACAATGTGTCCACCGCTCAGGCGTATGATTTTTTCGCATATTGCAAGCCCCAGTCCGTTACCCCGCTGTCTGGTTGTGAAAAAAGGTTCGAATATGCTTTTTTGTGCGTCTTCGGGAATTCCCGGTCCGGTGTCTGAAACCGTAAGTTTTATGGTGCTGTTTTTTTCATTTACAGAAATTTCCACAAGCCCTTTTTCTCCACTGTTTTTTATGGCCTGAATGCTGTTGTTGACAAGATTGATAACAACATCACGAACTCTTTCCCAGTCAAAAAAGTAGGGAATATTCAAACATCCGTTGTTGAATCTGATGGGAATTTTTTCCGATGCATATATGAAGTCGAGCTCTCTGAAGAGCTGCATGAAATTGTTTTCACTCAGAGACAGTTTTATGTTTCTTCCGTAAGTGAGCATACGGTCTATGGTGCTGTTGAGACGGGAAAGTTCCGAATGAGTTATTTCAAGATATTCTAAGTCTATATCATTGCCTTTATTCACAGAGTCCAGAATGACATCCATGTTGAAAATAATACTTGAAAGAGGGGTCCTGAGTTCATGGGCAATAAAGGAGATGATTTTTCCGGTTTCCTGAAAATGTTCGTGCTCCTTGATCTGTTTCTCTTTTTCAAGAACCTGGGAAAAAAGATCCGCTCTCATAAAGGCTTCTCCGGCGGAATCCACTATACTCGCTATGGCATCGCTACTTGTTTTGTCAAAGGATTTCCCGCAGATAAGAACAAGTCCGATAATATCTTTTTTCTGGCGAAAAGGAACTACAAGATCGCGGGATTTTTCTTTAAGCCAGGATTTCAGTTCCGGTGAAATGTTCAGCATTCTTTTTAAAAGAAAATGGTGAGAGGATGAGCTTTTTAACCACTGTGTTGCAGGGGAGTTTTTTAGTGTTTCATCGTACTCTATGGCTATGTTTTTTTTATGGTCAACAGCCGGATGTTGTTTAGAAAACAGCTTGATTTCTACTTTTTCCGTTTCTTTGAAGCTGTTGAGAAGTGTTTTCCTGAGATGGTTTATAATGTCGCTGTATGAGGCATAGCGGGTTATTTCAGAACGGAACCCGGCAACTACTCTTCTGAGCTGTTTCTGTCTTTTATTAAAATAGTTGTCTATGAGTGTGGAGACGGAGAGAATAAGAAGGGATACAAGATTGTATACAATAAAAATGATTACTGCACCGGCGAGAAAAAAATGTTCCGTTGTAACATAAGGCAGCAGAAGGGCTCTCAAGGGGCTCAGATAGATCATGGCAAAAGAAACGGGCAGAGCAAAAAAGAAAAAAGTCATGAAAAGAAAAAAAGAAAAAGTTGATTCTGTGGATATGCGTTTGTAGAAGAAAAAAAGAACGAGGAAAAACAACAACGGGATTCCCGACAGAAAAATATATTTCAGAATAGTTATATTGTAGTAATAAATGGTGATATAGTTGATTATGGAAAAGAAAGAGCTCCATATGCTTGTAAGAGAAAGAAAAGCAAGCACCAGATTACCATTTTCATATTTAAGATATTTTCTCTTTCTGAAAAGCATTGTCGTATGTATCAGTGTGAAAGCAACAGCAGTGAGAAGATAAAGAATATTTCTGTATGTTTCGTAAGCATGAAAAACATAAAGCAGAATAACTGTAACAGTTCCCGCAATAAAAAACCAGGGATAGTTTATCAACCTGGAGCGGGGGTATGAATATATAAAGAGGGTTATGAAAACATTGAAAGCCATGAAAGATGTGTAAAATGTAAAAAGCATAAAAGGAAAGTGGTGCATGAGGAGATAGCAGAAAGTGAACATGGAGGAAAAAAGTGAGAAAAACAGCCAGAGATTGTCAACATTTTTCTTTTCAATAAGTAGAATATGCCATGCTGCCGTAAGAAATATAAGTATCTGTGTTGATACCGGAATAAATTCAAGATATGAATCAAACATCTTTTTTTATCCCGTATTCTTTTATTTTTTTATCCAGCGTGGGTCTTGATATCCCCAGTATTTCGGATGTTTTGCTCTTATGCCATTCCGTATGGGAAAGCACATGAACGATGTAGCTTTTTTCAAGGGACTTCAGTGTAGGAAAATCGGAAGGCATATTTTTGTTCTCAGAATAATCCGATCTCTCGAGAAAAGAGAAATTATCCCGTGTTAAAATTGTGTCTTTTGATGATATGGCCGCTTTTGTAACAGCATTTTTAAGTTCACGAACATTTCCCGGCCATGAATAAGTTTTGAGAAATTGAAGGGACTCTCCTGTTAAACCTTCTATATTCCTGCCCATATCCCTGTTAATAAAATAAAGAAAATGTGAGACCAGCATTTCTAAATCACGCATACGGTTGCGAAGAGGTGGTACATATATTCGTACAACATTAAGACGGTGAAAAAGATCTTCTCTGAAGTTTTTTTCTCTGACCCGGGTTTCTATGTCACTGTTTGTGGTGGCGATTATCCTGCCTCCGAAGGTGTGGGCACGGGAACTTCCTATGGGATAAAACTCCCTGTCCTGAAGAAGTCTTAGAAGTTTAGCCTGAAACTCCTGTGGAAGCTCTGTTATTTCGTCAAGCAGCAAAGTTCCCTTTTTAACATCGTCTAATTTACCTTTTCTGGAGTTTTTTGCATCGGTAAAACTCCCTTTTTTATAACCCATGAGCTCACTTTCTATGAGATTCCCGGGAATTGCAGCACAGTTGACCGGAAGAAAAGGCTCGTTTTTCTGTGATGACATTTTATGGATGGATTTGGCAACTATCTCTTTTCCTGTTCCACTTTCTCCGCTTATGAAAACAGTGGCTCTGTTATCTGCAAGATCGGCGATGGTTTTATAAATATCCACCATTTCCGGTGAGCGACCTATAATGGTATCTCTTTCAAAAGAGCTGTTTTCATCGACAATAAGAGCGATGCGTGATTTCATGGATATCTTTTCAAAAGCCCGCTCCACTGAAAGTCTGAGTTTGTGAAGAGGCACGGGTTTGGCGAGGAAATCGTAAACTCCGAGTTTATTAGTTTTTACTGCGGCGTTTATGTCTCCGTAAGCTGTTACTGCAATAACGAGAGGTTTTTCATTATTCTCAGGAAATTCACGGTTGATTTTTTCAAGCAGTTCTATTCCGTTCATCTTCGGCATGTTGAGATCGAGAAGCATTAAATGAGGCCGGAAAGAGGGGATAATATCAAAGGCGGAAACTCCATTTTCAGCGGTTTTGATAAAAAAGCCTTCGTTTGAAAAAAACTTTTCATAACTCCGAAGTATGGATCTGTCGTCATCAACTATGAGAATTTTCTTTCTGCCGGGTTTCATCTGTCCTCCGGTTCGGTTATTTTCTTCAGGGTTATTTTACCGCTGTGAATTGATTTGTCGAATAAATACAGATTTCGTAGAGGAAAGTCAGTTCTGAGCTGTAAAATCTTTTCAGAAGAATTTTCAGGGTACAGCCCGTAAAGTATGTCATCGCTCATGTCATGTTTTCTTCGTGAAAAAAATGCGGAATCCATGGCCGGGGGATTTTTTATTAAAACAATATGTTTCTCTTCAGGAGGAAGTTTGTCTGAAACATATTTAAAAATACTGAAACGCTCTTTTACCCTTCTGTGTATGACAAGGTTTTTTATTTTCATATCCCCTTGAAAGTACAAGATAGAGGTCATGGCGGTAATCAGAATGGCAATGCTGCCGAAAACTTTTTTAAAACATATGGAGATGCTTGTGATTACTACGGCTGTGCCTGCACAGAAAGCAAAAAAAACAGGGAAGTAATACCGGGCACCGTAACTGTCGCCGCCGGGAGCGTTGTGAAAAGCGTAACCCAATATGAATGCCGAAGGCAGCAATAAAAATATGCTGAGTTTTTTTCCTCTTTTATGAAAAAATAAAAGTATCGGAAA
>JAWOGE010000102.1:0-18887 GCA_046497165.1 bacterium
TTCGAGAGCGATGCTCTTTACCTCAGCAAGATGTGATGTCACCAGTGTAAAAATAGATCTGTCCTTTACATATTCGAGAAAAGCCCTCGCTATGGCCCCTCCCTGAAGAGGATCTGTTCCGGTACCGATCTCATCCACGAGAATAAGAGTTTCCTTTTCAGCGACATTAAGAACTTCGGACATATCTCTCAGATGGGCGGAAAAGCTGGATTCACCGCGTTCAGCATCCTGTCTGTCTCCGAGAATGGTAAAAACATCCCTGAAGAAAGGCATTACAGCCTTATCCGCCGTAACAGGTATGCCGCGCACCGAAAGCTCAACAACCGTTCTGAGGGTTTTCAGAGCGACGGTTTTTCCCCCTGCGTTCGGGCCGCTTATAACCATAACCTTTTCACCGGTTCTGAAAAGAAAATCATTTTTTACAAGTTTTTCTCTTTCGGAAAGATACACCATCGGATACCAGGCTTTTTTCACATCTATTGTATCATCAACAAACTCCGGGACAGAACATCTGTGTTTTTTTCTCCATCTACATATGACATCAAGTCCCATTAAATGGATGGCGATTTCAGCACAGTTTTTTATAAAACCGCGTTTGGATTTTATTACGGCAAGAAGGTGCTTGAGTATTTTCTGTATCTCTTCGTCTTCTTTAGACTTCTGAAGAGAAAGTGAGTTGTTCAGCTCCAGCAGAGGAAGAGGCTCCAGAAAAGCGGTTTGCCCTGTTCTGGAATAATGATGGATAACCCCTTTTATGGTTCTTTTGAAAGAGGATTTGAAAGGAAGTACATATCTGTCATCACGAACGGTAAAATAATCCTCCTGAAGCATTCCCGCCACAGTTGGATTTTTAAGCATATCTCTTATTTTTGCATCGATATTTTCATGGGTTCTGCGAAGGCGATAGCGAATTCTTCCAAGCTCCTCGCTTGCTTCGGAATTTATTTTTCCTCTGTCATTTATAGTCTGTTTTATTCGCATTTCAAGGCCTATATCCGGATCCACGGAAGAAACAAGCTCCTCAAGAACGGGAGTTCCCTGATCCATAACAAGCAGCTCACGGGATTTTCTGAACTGTGTAAGAAAATTTCCTATGGATCTCAGTTCACGAGGATCAACACCCTCTCCTCCGTCTATTTTTTCCAGAACATCAAAAAGAGGATCAAGGTCAAAAGAAGGGGCGTAAGTATCAGCCTCATGAAGTGTCTCCATCTCTCTGAGTCGTGAATACTCTTTTTCAGCCTCATCTCTTGAGCTATATCTTTTTTTTGAAGCAACATAATTTCGTACCGTTTTGGAAGATGAAGTTTTTGAAATCCATTCCAGTGTTTTTTGCCATTCGTGCATAATACCCCGTTATATTTTTTCAGAAATTACAATTGGTTTTGCCCTTTTTCCCACTTTTTTTATTGAACGAAACAGTTTGGGGGGCGGGCATATCTACAGAAAAAACCTTGTCAAGATTATAACTTTTACGCCTAAGAAAACTCCTTAATTTTTCCACACATTGAACAAAAAGATCGTTTTCTCTTTTTCTCATGAACAACAGATTTTCAGGTTCCATATGGCACGCTGCCGGACATTGAGATGAAATATCCCGAATATTATCTGAAAATATGACAGGATGAGAAACAAATGGAAGTCTTTTGCACTGTTCAGGTCTGGCATTATAAAAAGAGCAGCGGTTTTCACGGAGAAAAACACACTCTCCGTTTTCCCGGACATTGAGAACAGGAGCGGATATATAAACCAGAGAATTCTCTTTTTCATACTCCATGAGAAAAAATTCAGTATAATTTTTTAAAAAATCCGACACATCGATATCAAGTTCGTCTGAAAGTTTAAAAACATCTTCAGGCATCAGAACAACTCTAATGTTTTTACAACATTTTCCACACAATCTGCACCGGAATTCACTCATCTTTTACTCTCCGCATAAGAGAAATAAATCAGGGCGGGAGCCGTTGCAGCAAGATATATCTTCTTTGAAAAAGGAGATTTTCTTACTCCTCCGAGAACTTTTTTCTTAATGGAAGGATTTTCCCATATAAAGGTATCATCCGATGTGAGTGTTGAAAATTTAAGAAAAGAAGCAAAACTCCCCGGAGAAAACCATTTTTCAGTTACAGTGGAATTTAAATAATATGATTCAGCAACCGAAGCGGCCACTCTTGCCGTAACTGTACTGTCGGGATAAAAAGCTCCGTCTTCGGGAAGGACAGCTCCACTTATGTCGGGGAAATGGCGTCTTTCTCTGAAAAAAGCAAAGGTTTTTACCGCACTGCCAAGAGCGGATTCTATGTTATGTCTTACAATAAAAGGAAGAAGATAAACATAGTATTTTCGTCTTTTTTCAATATCTCCCGGCTCACGGGAAACAAATTCAGAAGCTGCATTCTTTATGAAAATCCCTATTTCCGGAGTTCCGTAAAAATCCGGATGAACCTCAAGAGCTCTGTAAAAAATTCCTGTATACTCCTTTTTGAGAGGAAACAGATCCCCTTTTTCAATGGCCTGATTTATGAATTCTGTTATATCATCAATGAACTCATTCACTTCATCCGAAAACACAGGGAAAACATTCTTGCTAACTATTAAAACTCTGTAAAAATAAAGTTTTGTAACAATATGAGCAGATGAAATTTCTGAACTCAAAAATTTCAGTGATCTGTTTATGGCTTCTCTTAAATCATATCCGTGTCCTGAAGAAAAAGTATCCTCAGAATGAAGTCTCATAATTGCCGAAAGAGCTTCCAGTGTTCGTATCTGATTAAAAAGCTTGCCCTTTTTATTAAGCACTCTTCCATCGGACACATCAACCGTATTATGGAAAAAGCCTTTCGGGCTTTGATTTTCAAGAAGGTATCTTGTCAGCATTCTCCGCATAATAATTGCCGAATATTGTGATTTGTTTCTGAATGAAAAACCTGTAAAAGGACGCATGGCCAGATTTTTTTCACGATAACGCTCAGTGCGGATAAAACTGAGAGAAGCGACATCTTTTTCATATTCATTCTTATCAAGTCCGTATTGTCGACCTTTTGAAGAAAGCTTTTTAAGATATCCCGAAGATGTTTCAAAGGGAAGCAACCTGATTTCAGCACCGCGGGAAGCTAAAAACAACCCATCAACACCGCGTTTAATCATTTTTTCAATAAAATCAGATTCCTTTTTTTCAAAAAAACTGTATCCTTTGTGAAAAACAATTTCCAGAGCATGATTTTCCGGAGACAGCTCCTTTATTTTCATCATTTCAGATAAAAGCCCGGGAGCTTCGGAAAAAATTCTCGATATGGTTTTTTCAGAAAAAGTCACCGTAACCGGATAGTTGTTTTTTCTTGAAAAAGCAATTGTGAGTGTAAACTTCTGCCCCTCATCTTCATTGATTTCACATCTTCCGAGTCTGATACATGCGTATATTTTATCCGCATATTTTGCATAGGACACAGTGTGTTTTTGAATAAGAACCCCCCTGTTCCCCATATAAAGATAACGATGTGAAAACAAACTATCTCTGATAAAAAGAGACTCGGTAAATTTTGTATCTCTTTGATTTTCAGCGGGAACAAAAAGACAATGATTCTCATTCAGCTCAATCTCAGACTCACTTTTAGGAATCCCAGACAAAGTAAGGAGATTTTCCGCATCTTTAAACCCGGGAACCGTATACACCGAGGAACATTTTTTTTCCATTATCAGTCCGAGCTTATCATCGGGACGCAAGACCTCCCTTACAACAACCGTAACGGCAAAAATCGCAAAAACTGCAAAAGAAATAATTGTAAGAATTTTAAGAAATCTACCGCCTGTCATGAGTTGACTATATGTTTTCTCTGAATTCGGAAAGGAATTTTCTATTTATCTGAATGGAAGCTTTTTCTCTTAGAATCTCCGTATATTTATTAAGTATCTCCTGTGTTTTCATTGACACCAGTCTTTCACGGATTGCATCTTTCTCCTCTTCAAACTTTTCAAGGTCGGCGTGAACCTTATCCTCTATTCTGGCTATAACAAACTTTTCATCAACTTTAAGCACTTCGGGAAACACACCACTGTCCTCCTCGAAAGAGAAAAGTTCTTCAGTCAACTCGGGATCTATCCCTATGCCGGGAATATGTGTATTGCCCTTTGTCAGCTCCTGAGACTCTCCGACTTCTATTTTCCACGATGAAAAATCTTCTTTGAAATTTTCAAAATTATAATCTTCTTCCTGAAGAAGTGAAACCGCTTTCTCAGCCTCAGCTTCGGCGAGAGTTTTTATGGATTCTTCGGTCAACAGTTTTTTTGCTATCTCTTTATCGACAGTTTCAAGTTTTTTATCGAAAGCTTCTTTTGTGTCTTCAAGTTTTATGAGATGGTATCCGAATTTGGTCTTTACCGGTTCACTTATCTCACCTTTCTCCATGGAAAAAACTTTTTCATCAAAAGCCGGAACCATTTTACCCTTTTCGAAAAATCCCAGATCTCCACCTTCAGCACTGCTGGGTCCTTCACTGTGCTCTTTTGCCATTTCAGCAAAATCGGCACCTTCTTCTATTTTTTTCTCTATTTCTCTTATTTTTTCCAGAGCAACTGAGTCATCCTCCTCTTCTCCACTTTTTATCAGAATATGTCTGGCTTTTACCTGACGACCTTTTCTGTAGTCACTTATGTTGTCAGAATAGTGAGCTCTTATTCTTTCATAGTTTTTTTCCATAAAAGAAGCTGTTTTTTCTTCGGAAAGCTCCTCTGAAATTTTCTTTTTAAGCTCATCAGTTGCATTATCAACTGAAAAAACTATAAAATTTGCTGAAAGTTTTTCATTGCGTGAAAGATACTCATCTTTTACCTCGGAGTTTGAAACACTTACAGAAGCAGAAAGGTATGTGCGAAGTTTTTGAGCAAGAAGTTCCCGCTCCATTTTTTTCTCATAATCAGCGGGTGTTGAGTGAAGCTGATATTGAACAACCTTATTATAAAGATCAAAATCAAAAACACCGTTCTGCTGAAAATGTTCCATATTTTTTATTCTTTCAATAATTTCGTTTTTAGACACATGAAAACCCATATCCTCTGCATTTTTGGCCAGAAGAATATTGTTGACTATCATATCGAGAGCCTGACCGGAAAGCCCCATCTGCTGAGCCTGCTCCCTGTTGAAAGAACCGTAAATACGCTGGTAGAAATCAAATATATTGTTATATGTAAAGCGATACTCGGAAATTGACACTACTGTACCGTCCACATTTGCAACATACCCCGCATCAGGACTGCAGCCACCCTCGCTGGCCGGACCGAAACTTATCACAAAAGTAAGTATGATTATACCAAAAAGAATGTAGATAATGAAAGAACCGCTCTTTTTCGTCATGTCATTGAACATGGATAACTCCGATTATAATTAACTCAGTAAAAAAACATCAGGTGGATTTTATTGAAGGCGTATAAAAAATCAATTTTTTACACGATATTGTGGAAGTAAAACATAAATGTCCGCTTTTTTAACCTGAATCAGTTTATTCTGAAAGCCACTTTCTAAGATCATTCAGCATTTTTTCAGGTTCTGTAACTGTGACGGGATGGCAACTGTCTGGGTAATGGGGCAAAGCCACTTCTGCGGAAGAATCCGCACCTTCGGGAAGAAAATTTTCATCAAAATGAACTGTAAATTTCTGATCTTCCACTGTAACAGAGTCAACTTGACGAAACTTTTTGATGGACTCCGGTATGGCCGGTGTGTAAATTACCATATCCTCTTTTGCATCGGTTATTAATGTTTTTACAAACATGAGATTTTCAACAAAACGCCGACCTGTATCTCCGCTGTATGGTGTTGGGCTCGTCATGTAGAATATGGGAGTTATATTTCTGTTGAGATCTATAAAATATGTATCCCATGGTTGAAGTTCACCGAAAACTGACTCCATGTTCCCTGTCATCATAAGCTGAGTTTTTCTCATGTGATCAATCCGAAGCTTGATTTTTAAAGCTTCAGCAGGCGGCAGTACATCAAAAAGATAATCGGTTTCTGAAAAATATGCCCCGTTTAAATAGTCAGGTATATTCCCGGCATAACGATAGGCCTGCTCCCTGTTTTCAGCATACATTGGTTGAATTTCCTTCGGATCATATCCCAGCAGAAGCGAAAGTTCATCGTATTGCAGAGCTTTTTCTATACCCACATCAACATAGTCAAAAAGCCAATCTGCTTCTCTTCTGTAACAGTATGGATCTCTCTGGTTTTTCTGCACAAAACTCAAAATATTATTGTAGGGATCACAACTGTCACTTGAACATGGTGTGAATGTGCTTCCGGTTTCCCCGGCAATTTCATAGGGTGCACTTTCGGGATCATTTTCAAGCATCTCACCTCCGATTTCCATCTGATCTCTTCCACTTACAAGGGGCTGAATCATCACCTGTGCCGGAAAGAGTGATGCTATGAGACGGGGAGGAACATAATCCTCTTCCACTTCGGGAAAAAGAGCATGAAAATGGTTGTCTATCATATCAAAAAGCTCCTTGTCGTAATAATCCATCTCTCCTTCCATATATCTTCCGTAATAAAGCATCATGTTAATCATCAGAGTGGAACGGACTCCTCCGTAACTTTCACCTGACATTATTATGGGGTTGTCTTTTAAAACCGGCATCCGTGAATAAAGGTCAAAAAGTACTCTTAAAAAATCCGCTGCATCGAAAAAAGTATTTAAATTATCCGTGGAAAATCCGCTTGAACGCTCCGAAGAGTCTGATGGATCATCGGTAATACCGTAGGAAAATCCCGTATGTCTTGCGTCAATGTACATAACATTTCCAAACTCCGTCCAGCTGAAAGGATTTTCAGTAACCGGAGAATCATCTGTGGCAAAAGCCTGATCCGCAGTGTATTTACCCGTATTGTAGGTAAAAAGTAGTGCCGTGGCCGAACCCGGTCCTCCATTATAGAAAACAAAAATCGGCTTTTCATCCGCATTTTCATCAGCCGTCTGAAAAGAATACCACAACCGGGCGGCATCAGATTCTCTTTCCTGTCCGTTAAGAGAGTAATTGACCGGCGGAATGTGTGCAAATCCCGCAAAATGCTCAGCTTCATCAGAAATAACAACATCTTCGTCAGGTTTTTTATCTTCATCTGAAGATTCAGATTCATCTTCCGGGATAACAATTAAATCATCAGGATTTTCTTCTTCCGCTATACGGGTCACATTTTCAGAACAGGCGGTAAAAACAAACAGCATACCGCAAATAAAAAAGTAAAAAACATTAAAAAACATAATATCTCCAAAATAAGAATCAAACCAGCACAAATTAAATAATACGGTCTCAGATACCGTAATGTCAAGAAAAACACTTTTTACCGAGAACTTCCCGGTAGCAGCTCATATGCTTTTCAGCTACAGTTTCCCAGGCGAATCTCTTTTTCAGATTTTTTTCCGCTTTTTCGACAATCTTTTTGCGAAACTCACCGTCATCAGCCAGTTTTTTCAGAGCTTCAGCCAGTTTTTCGGGATTTTTCTGCGGAACAAGTATTCCCGTTTCTCCATTTTCCACAATATCCGGTATGCCACCCACATGAGAAGCTATGACGGGAACCCTATGCTGAATGGCTTCAATGAGAACCGTTCCCAGACCTTCTGAAAATCCTTCGTCGTCAACAATGGAAGGGAGAACAAATATGTCTGATTTTCTGTAAAGTTCCGACATTTTATCCGGAGAAACAAAACCCGGGAAGTCAACACGATCTTCAAGTGATTTATCCGCATATTTTTTAAGTTCATTAAAACAGGGACCGTCTCCGGCCACAGTGAGTCTGAAACGGCTGTCAAGCATTGAAAGTGCCCTGAGAAGATATTCCACGCCTTTTAATTTTATGAGTCTTCCGGCAAAAAGTATTCTGATATTGCCATTTTTTGTAAAATCGGAGAATTTTTTTGCCGATTTTGAAATTTCACCACCGCTGCCCATGGGAATTATGCTTAGAGGAGTATCTCCAGATAAAAGTCCAGAAACTCTCTCGGCTGTAAAACTTGAATTTACAACAATATGATCCGCACGAGAGATCAACATCCGACATACTTTTTTGAAAAACCGGTTTCTGTGGGCAAGATTAATATCCGAGCCGTGAAAGGAATACACAACGGGAACTTTTCTCACCTTTTTCATGGCCAGAGCGAAAAAAGCCAGCGGAAAAGGAAAATGGACATGTATTATATCAAAATGGTTCTTTTTTGCATATAAAACAGCTGAAATCATACCGAAAATCATAAAAAAAGGAAGTAGAAAAAAATAAAAGCTGTTGCTTTTCAATCTTTCGACTATGGAGATGTCGTGAGAAAGTTTTTCCGCAGATTTTAAAAAATATCTGAATCTTTTCACTTTTATTCCGTCGTCTGTATGATCTTTCATTCCCATGTATGATGATGTGAAAATCTCGGTTTCAACGCCTTTTTTTTTCAGAATTTTTATGAGACGAATAATCCAGGGAATTATTACATCTTTTTTATTTCGGGGATAAGCAGTTACAACGGATACAATCTTAAACCCGCCCCGATTTTCGGTTAAAATATCTTCCCCCTTTTCCTATAACCTTTCAGAAACTTCCTCCAAGTATATCTTACCCCTCCCTGCGAAATATGCCAGCATAATTTGGCAAATCGGTGCTTTACTCTGTAATATTTTCCCGCCATGGAGTTTTCCTTCGGAAATCCGAATTTTTCGGCAAGCATTTTTTCATTTTGAACAGTGGTTTCACAAAGATGTGTCTCCGGACTTTTCTGATCTTCATAGCGTCTGAAGGATGCCAGAAAATCATCAGTCTTATAAAAAGCTCCGACCCCTTCGTTGAAAATAAACCGGAAAATCATATCACCGTCCATAAGCATATGCAGGGATTCGTCAAATTTTCCGAAATGCTCATGAACTTCACGACGCCAGAACATGGTCTGATTATAAGCATCGAACCCTTCATAGGAAAAATGGGGGACACGGGGCCGGGGAGCCGAAAATGTTCTGTCAGTTATCCTGTCATTTTCATCTATCTCGTACCAGTTTCCGTAAACTATTTTTTTTTCGGGATTTTTTTTGAATATTTCCACAACTTTTTCAAAGGCTCCGGGTTCATAAATATCATCACTGTTCTGCCAGCCGTATATATCTCCCGAAGCTTTTGCAAAACCTTTGTTCAGAGCGTGAGCCTGCCCGCGATCTTTTTCTGAAACCCAGTAATCAATCTGTTTTTTATACTTTTCAATAACAGAAAGAGTGGAATCATCCGAAGCTCCGTCTATCAGTATTATTTCCGTATTGTCATAGTTCTGGTCAATTATGGAAAGCAGGGTTCTTTCAAGAAATTCACCTTGGTTGTAAGAGGGAATAACTATGCTTATTTTCGGGTTTTCCGAATTCATCTTCAACTGTCCTGAAAATTATGAGTTTTTTTCCGGGAAAGTTTCTTTTCCCAGAGAAAAGCTGAGCGACATATGGTTTCGATATCATCAAAGCCCGGGGACCATTTAGTAAGTCGGAGTATTTTGGAATTATCGGCAATCAGACAGGACGGATCCCCGGCTCTTCGCTCTGTTTTTACAACTTTAAAATCTGTGTAGCTGACTTTTTTCACAGTTTCCACAATATCCTTCACTGAAAAACCGCGTCGGTAACCGCAGTTGAATATGTCGGATTTTCCGCCTTTTTCAAGCTTTTCAAGAACCGCCAGATGGGCCTGAGCTATGTCATTGACATGAATATAGTCGCGAACTCCGGTACCGTCTTTTGTGGGAAAATCCGTTCCAAACATTTCAAGTCTGTCACGAATTCCCAGTGCCGTCTGACAGGCCACTTTTATAAGATGGGTGGCTTCGGGAAAACGCTGACCAATTTTTCCTGAAGAATCCGCTCCGGCAACATTGAAATATCTGAGAATGATATAACTGAAATCACTGTGAGCTTTTCCCGCATCCTTTATCATGCGTTCACTCATGAGTTTGCTCATACCGTACGGATTGACTGGAGAAAGTTCGGATTTCTCGCTGACCTCTTTTTCCTCAGGCTCACCGTAAACAGCGGCAGTGGAGGAGAAAACAAATCTTTTCACGGAATATTTAAGACACATTTTAATCAGGTAAGCAGTGTTGACTGTATTGTTCATGTAGTATTTAAGAGGATTCTCCACCGATTCAGGAACCACGGTGGCCGCAGCAAGATGTATCACAGCATCGAAGTTTTTTTCAGCGAACAATCTGTCCACAGAATCAAAATCTTCAAGATCCTTTTTCACAAAATCTCCGTAAAGAACAGAATCCTCATATCCTGTGGACAAATTGTCGACAACCGTGATCTCGTATTTGCAGCTTTCCCCCAGAAATTTAACAACATGAGAACCTATATAACCGGCTCCTCCTGTGATAAGTATTTTCAAAGTTTCTCCTCCGGATTTAAAAATTTATCACTCTTCCGTGATTTTCTTAATCACACTGTCTTTCACAATGTAGGGCAGTGTTATGTGGTCACCGCCGGGATTGTTTCTGTTGTAATCCATAACCGTTTCAACTGAGTGCTCATTTCTTGCCCACGCTCTTCTTGAAACGCCTCCCATGACATCCCAGGGGAAAGCTATGTCAAGTATAGCATCAACTCTTTTTGAACCGTCAAGAAGCATTCCGAATCCCCCGTTTACAGCTTTGCCTATTCCGACACCGCCTCCGTTGTGAAGAGCCACCAAGCTCATTCCTCTCGCACAGTTTCCGGCAAAAACATTGGTTGCCATATCCGCCATCACATTGGAACCGTCTTTTATGTTCGATGTTTCCCTGTAGGGGCTGTCCGTTCCACCTGTGTCATGGTGGTCTCTTCCAAGCATAATGGGCCCGACTTCACCGTTTCTTACCATTTTATTAAATTTTTTAGCTATTTTTGTTCTTCCGGAGGCATCCTGATAAAGAATCCGTGCCTGAGTTCCGACAACCAGCCTGTTTTTCATAGCATCTTTAACCCACTGATAGTTATCTCTGTCCTGATATCTAAGTTCTTTCCGGCAGTTTACAATAACTTCCGCAGCAGCCTCATCCGTTCTGGCAAGATCTTCCTCTTTTCCGCTCAGACAGACCCATCTGAAGGGGCCGTAACCGTAGTCAAAAAGTTCCGGTCCGAGAATATCCTCCACATAGCTGGGCCATATAAAGCCATCAAAGGTGTCTTCACCATTTTTTGATATCTCTTTCACTCCGGCATCGAAAACAGCTTTCATGAAGGAGTTCCCGTAATCAAAGAAATAGGTGCCTTTATCAACAAGTTTTTCTATGGCACTGTAATGTCTACGGAGAGTTTCATCCACCATTTCACAGAATTTTTTCTTGTCATTTTTAAGAAGTTCCGTCCTTTCTTTAAAGCTCATTCCCGCAGGACAGTATCCACCTTCGTAAGCAGCATGACAACTTGTCTGATCACTGAGAAGATCTATGTGAATATCGTTATTTTCGGCATATTCGAGAAGATCAACTATATTCCCGTGATAAGCGATGCTCAGAGCTTCTTTTTTCTTCATATATTCAGAAGCTTTTTTAAATGCCTCTTCAGCAGAATCTGTCACCACTGAAACCCATCCCTGAGATCGACGGGTTTCTATTCTCGATGCGTCAACTTCTGCAAAAATCCCCACACCATTTGCTATTTCAACAGCTTTGGGTTGAGCTCCGCTCATGCCTCCGAGTCCGCTCGAAACAAAGAGCTTGCCGCGAAGATCTCCATCCTGAGGAATTCCGAGTTTCATTCTTCCAGCTATGAGAATTGTATTGTAAGTTCCGTGAACTATGCCCTGAGGACCTATGTACATCCATCCTCCGGCCGTCATCTGTCCGTAGTTTGCCACTCCGAGAGCTGAGGCACGGTTAAAATTATCTGAGTCATCAAAAAGCCCTATCATAAGACCGTTTGTCGTAATAACACGAGGGGCGGAACTGTGGGATTTAAAAAGTCCGAGGGGGTGACCGCTGTGAAGAACCAGAGTTTGCTCCGGGGTCATTGTTTCCAGATATTTTTTTATGAGACGGTACTGCATCCAGTTCTGACAAACAGCCCCGGTTTCACCATAGGTTATAAGCTCATAAGGATAAAGAGCCGTCTCAAAATCAAGGTTGTTGTCTATCATAACCTGAAAAGCTTTTCCTTCAGGACAGTTCCCCTTGTATTCACCAACAGGTTTTCCGTAAATACGACCTTCAGGACGGAACCTGTAACCATAAATTCTGCCATGTATTTTGAGCTCTTCGTAAAACTCTTCTGCCATTTTTTCATGAAATTTTTCCGGAATATAGCGAAGAGCGTTGCGTAAAGCCAGCTGAATCTCCGAATTGCTCAGATTCAGTTCCCTTCTCGGAGCTCTCCTAACTCCCTCCTCAAAATCCGGATATTCGGGAAGAGTATCATCCAGTTTGATCTTCATTGACTCAAAAATGTTTTTGTTGTCAAGCATAGAATCCTCCTTAATAAAACATATTTCAATACAAAGCATGCTCACTTTTCAGCTCTGCGAAAAGAGCGTATTGAAAATATACTCCGAAACCATTCATCTTTCAAGAATTCAAACAAACGAATTTACACTCTGTTCGGGAGATGCTATTTTCCCATGACTACACTACTGTCGGGAGGGATAGATATTGTTTCACTTATATTATGCTGGGTTCCGTGAATGTCTGTGAATGTTCCGGAAACTCCCGGACAGCTGTCGGTGAATTCACTTGATCCTCTGTTTATTCCAACTATAACTGTTCCGCTTTCATGGGTAAGGGTGAAAATCCAGCCGTCACTGTCAGCTCCGCATGTTAAACGAGTTCCGTATCTCAATGCGGGATGATTTTTTCTGAAAATTCCGAGTTTTTTCATATGTTCAAGGGAATCGGCTTCTTCCGGTGTTAAAGCTTCAAACTTCATCATTTTCCTTCTTCCACCATCTAATCCGTTCTCAGCCCGGCCGGTCACTCCTATCTCATCTCCCTGATAAAGCATGGGGACATTTATGGGGGCTGTCATAAGATATGTCTGCACCAATCTGAGACTGTTGTAATCCCCGCCACTTTCGCTGAGAGCTCTGTCCTGGTCATGATTACCGAAAAAGTTGCCCATAACCGCTCCGGGGAAGCCTCCGGCACCTCCCATTGTAGGTTCCTCCTTAAGATAGGCCGTGTCGTTTCCTTCAGTCCATTCAGCAAAATCATGCATATTTCCTTCACTCCAGAGCAGATAATATTTAGCATTGCTGTAGAAATCCTCGTTAACCTGACCCTGCACCATATCGGCTCTTGTGTGGTATCTGGCCCAACCTCCGAGAGACTCTCCAACCATATAGAAAATCTCTGACTCACCGGGAAGTTCATGATTTTCCACCGTTGTTTCCACTTCTGAAACAACTGCCGATCTCAACTCCTTTACAAAAATATCATCCATATGCTTGAGTGCATCGGCACGGAATCCGTCGAAATTAAACTCCTGTATCATCCACAATGCATGATCTGTCATTGCTTTACGGGCTTCGGGATTGTCCGCAAAGTTGAAATCCGGCATATATTCCGTAAACCAGCAGTCTATTCTGTGGCTATCCCAGTTGTTGTGACAGGGGACATAGTCATAAAACCATTCAGGATGCATATCAAAAATATTTCCATCACTGTGTACATGGTTTGCAACAAAATCAGGTATTATTCTTATGCCCCTTTTATGTGCCTCTTTTACAAGTTCGTGAAGCTCCTCTTTCGTCCCGAAAGCTGTTTCTACAGGCCCTTCAGGATATCCGTTATCAGCATTATATCCGTAATCATTAAAGTATGAATAGCCTGAAGCCACGGGATGATAAGCATGGTAGCTCGTGAAATATCTTTCATCACCGGGATCAACTCCTCCCATGCTGGCAATGTGCGGATTCAATATAGGAGAACTTATCCACAGGGCATTGACTCCCATATCTGTGAAATAGCCGTCTTTTATTTTTTGAATTATGCCGCGGAAATCACCTCCCATCCACTGCTCGGTCTCTACTGTGACTCCGGGCAGAGAACCTATATTGTTTGTAGAATCACCATCTTTGAATCTGTCGATCATAAGCTGGTACACAAAAGCATCTCTCCATCCGAAATCAGCAAAATCTTCACCCTCTCCTATCCAGAAAGGCACAAAAAAGGGTCTTATGAGCTTCCCTTCTTTATTTCTGAGTTTGAAAAGATAGCTGTATTTGCCGGATTCCACTAATTTTTCCGATATCGAAAACCTTTTTTCTACTTCATCATATTCAATAATACCCATTACTTCCTCTCCATTGAGAGTCACCTTGCTTTCTGATATATCTATTTCGTCGCTTCCCGTAAAAACAACATCAAAGCTGTAAGATGTGTATGTTCTTTGAAAATTTTCAAGAGAAAAAATCTTTTCCGCATCCACACACGTGTTGGAAGAATCACACTCCTGACCTGTTTTACAATCTGCATCGGTGCTGCAGCGTCCTTCAAGAGGTTTGCATTCATCAACAGCACACCACTCCCAGGATCTGCATATCTCTTCTCCACAGACTGTTCCTTCAATTTTCGCAAGACCCGGATAGTTCGTCGGAGAAGTTATGAAATCCGGCCCGGGGTCATCTCCCTGGATTCCTTTGTCACAATACCACCAACTTTCACCTCCGTTCAGAGAAAAACGATATATGTAAGCAAAATCACCGTTTCTGTCCATAGGGAATCCAGCCATATACTCGTGATTGTTACCGAACTCTCCACCGGCGAAATCAGTGTTGAAAGAAGCATCTGTCCAGTGCCATGTGGAAGATATCACCGGATACTCGGCTTTTGTGACATCCTTTTTTATGCCAAGTTGAGCAATAAAACTCTTATTTTCAGGTTTCCCTGCACCGGTTGAACCGTCATCCATATATATCTGAGCATAGACAACCTCACCCTCTTCACCTATTTCAAGATTTATTGTATAGGGCCACTGAATTCCAATCCATGCGGGGCTGTTATCATCTGCAACACAAACAGTTTCGTCGGCTTTGAAACCGTGCGGGCAATTACATACCGCCGCCCCATCCTCTTTGCTGCAAACTCCTCCGTTTTCACAATTGACGGACTCACAGACATTTTCTCCGCATTCATAGGTTATAATATCACATATATCCGTCCCGGAGCAATCTTCATCACTGTAGCATCTTCCTTCAATAAGTTCACATTCACCTTCAACACATTTTTCCCAATCTTCACATACAACACCGGCACAGGGATCTATAACACATTCCAGATCCTCAGCCACATATCCCTTTTCACAATTACAGACAGCTTCCTCGTCAATAACCTCACATTTTCCGTTTTCGCCACAGGAGATACCATGACAAGGATCTTCAGAACCGGAATCCGCTTCAACACAAACCGGAATTCCGTCTTCACGCTCCTCAACATAACCTTCATAACAGTCACAATAGATATCGTAATCAGAATCGCCGCTGTAACCACTTCCATAACCTGTTTCCACACAATCTCCGAATCCTCCACAGTCAATTCCATGGCAGGGCCCTTCACAAAAATTTGTATCCTCATCACAGCGGTAAGGCTCTTCACAATCATAATCGTCTCCACACCTTCCGTCTTCAGGTATACATTCACCGTTCACACATTTTTCCCAATCTTCACAATCTGCATCGGTACAGGGATCCGAAGCCTCCACACACTCAAGCTGACCGGTGGACACATAACCATCATCACAGTTACAAACCGCATAGCCACTTGAATCATCACATTCCCCATGTCCCGAACAGTCAACACCACTGCAGGGACCATCACCTCCGGAACCTCCGCAAGAAACCGCAATGAAAAAAACAGCAAAAAAAATTAGACCCAGGTGCTTCATCGCTACCTCTCATAAAATAAACATACAAAAGCAAGTTACAAAACTATTTTGCCTGAAAAAATCTGAAAAATCAAACTTTTGAAAAAACACCATAAATATGGGTGTCAAGCATCAAAAAGCAGGTAAACCATTTTTAGAATACTTGCTTTTACTGCCCTCGAATAACGCATTTTTCCTACTCATTTTAAGCGACATCTATATTGATACATAAGGGTTTCTTTTAAGTCATGAACAGTAAAATGGATTCGTTGTTTTTTACCGATGTCACAGGAAGAGATAGATAACCTATTTTTTCTTTTTTTCACCTTTTTTCGATGAAGATTCAGATGCGGGAAACCCCACAGGTTGAGTTAATATTACATGCTGCTGTTTTTTCAATTTCATAAGTTTTCCCAGAGCTTCCTTGTCCACATAACCGAGAACAACCGTAGCAAGTCCTTCCGATGTGGCGTAGAGATATACATTTTGAGAAATAAACCCTGTATCGGTTGCCGCATAAAACCGCTTTGATTTTTTATCCCGTGACATTTTTGAAAAATCAGCAACATAGATGAAATTTAAAGGTGCATCTTCGGTGAATTTCTGCTTTCCTGAAGCTTTGCGAAGATCTTTATCCATAACATGTTTCAGAAGATGTTTTTCGGCATCATAATGATAAAGCCCTTTTTTCAAAGCCACATAAATATCAATTCCCTGCCAATTGGAAGCGGAAGGTGCAGTTCGTTTTTTATTGGGACGATTAACTCCGTTTGCGGCATACAACAGATTTGAAAGCTGTTTTTCAGAAAGTTCTTTTTCTTCATTAAAATTGCGTTGAGATTTCCGAAATGTCAACACTTCCATTAAAGGTTTCCCCCCTTTTTTATCCGGTGATGGAAGTTTTATATCCTGTTTTTTTTCCGCATACATAGAAAAAAAGAAACAAAATAGTGTAAAAAACGACAGTAATTTCATAAAACCTCCCTTTTATTGTTCTGTATCTTCTTCTGTTCCGCCTGATTTTTTCAAAAGAATTTTTATCCGTTCTTCAATGGTCGGTCTGAACCGGTGAAGTTTCTGTTCGGAAAGCACCTGTCTGTAGAAGTTTACAGCCCGTGAGTACTGTTTCATTTTTTCGTAACATATACCCAGAAGCAGTTCAGCTTTATCGTAAGTAAATCCTTTTTCGGGGCTTACAAACAGAAATCTGTCAAAAGTTATGGCAGCTTTGCTGTACTCTTTCAATCTATACTGAGATAATCCCATATGATAAAAAAGTGCAGGAACATGCTCACCTGTTGAAGACATTTCAAGACTTTCCTCAAAGTTACTTATTGCAGATTTATAGCTTTTTCTGTTAAAAAGAGTCATGCCCTGTTTGTATCTTTTGAGGGCCGCTTTTTCTTTTATCAATCTTGCTTTGTTGTCTATCACAAGTCGTTCCAGACGGGAAAGGGAAGAGAGATTGAAATCATTATACATCATCAGAGCTTCGTCAGGCTCACCTTTCTGAAGAGCAATGTAAAGATTATGTGCTTTTATGTTGCTGTCCTCTGCATCCTGCATTTTCTTTCTTATATTCTCAATATCATTTGTAAGATATTCATTATGTTTCATCTCCCTTTCAAGCTGTTTTTGAAGATTGGCTGTTTCAGATCTGAAATAAAAGAAAAAAGAGGTGATTATTATGAGTGTGAATACAAAAGTTACCACAAGAAGATTTTTGTTTTCCCGTCTGTCCCGCTCACTAACCCGCTGAAGAATAGTTTCAACACTGTTTTTTAGAGAATTAACAGTATTGTAGGTGTTTGAAGCTATTTTTTTAAGTTCGTTCTCACCGTTTTTTTGCCGGTCCATGTTTTCTTATCCCCTTTTTGAATCAGGAGTCTGATATTGTATACAACTAATTTTCAATATCAAAAAAAATGGAAAAATAACCGAAACAATGGTATCTATTTACAGGCACATGGATTTTAACAGATGAAAGGATTCAAAATGGCAAAAAAATCCGGCTACACAGTTCCAGTGAATTTTCCGGGAAAAATTTCCATCACCGCACCCTCTTCGGGCTTTGACAGAAAACTTTTCAAAAAAGGGATCCGTATTCTTGAAGAAAACGGCCTGAGCTCAAGCGTGGATGAAAAAATCTTCCAAACTGAATCATTTCTCGCCGGCAAAGATAAAACACGGGCACAAATTCTTCTGAATAGCTTTTCAGATCCGAATACAGATATTGTCTGGGCGGCACGCGGAGGTTACGGTGCAATCCGTCTTCTCGAATATTTGGAAAAAAACATCCATATATTTATAAAAAACAAAAAATTTTTTGTGGGATTCAGCGACATTACCATAATACACTCATTTCTCAATGAAAAAGCGGGGCTTGCAACCATCCACGGACCGAATATAACTTCCGTGGGAAACCTCTCCCGGGAAATGATTGAACATATGCTGCAACTCCTGAAACTTTGCAAAAACAACTTTGAAATAAAAACACCGGATATGAAAACCGTTCAGAAAGGGAAAGCAAAAGGTGTTGTAAAAGGCGGGAATCTCTCGTCACTTTGCTCTCTAACAGGAACACCCTGGCAAGCCGACTTCACCGACTGTATCCTTTTTCTTGAAGAGGTCGGGGAACAACCTTACAGAATTGACAGAATGCTTACTCAAATGCGACTTTCAGGTTGTTTTGAAAACATAAAAGGTCTTATCCTCGGAGATTTTTCATTTTTATCAAAAAAGTCAGGTAAAAAAGCCAGCATCTACTCTTCACTGATTACAGACAGTTTGAAACTTTCTCCCGAAATTCCCGTGATAGAGGGATTCCCCGCAGGTCACGGCAAAAACAACTTTGCATTTTTTCTCGGAGCCGAAGCTGTACTGGATGCAGACAAAGCTTCACTGACATATGAGAAAATGTAAGTTTCCTTTACTGACAAAAGTGTTCCACATCAAAAAAACCAGCAACTTAGACCTCTGACAGCTTCACAAATGTTTGTACACCAGCATTGAAAAATCACAAGTGATTTTTCAATGAGAGAGTC
>JAWOGE010000191.1:0-3358 GCA_046497165.1 bacterium
AAGCGAAGATAAAAACAGACCGCAGCAGAATGAAGATATGGATGTCGTTAAACCGGAAGATGAGATATCACTTGACGACAACCCTGAAGATTTTGGGAAATACGGTAAATAAAAAACACTGAAAAACTATCTTTGACCGCTGACAATTGAGAACTTAGAAATATTGATAATATGTTTTCCGGGGAGCCTGATTGTATTATTGAAAACAAACATCATACAAAAAGCAACGCTGAGAGGATTAACTCGTGAAGATATGGTCAAAATTTCAGTCCGGTAATCTGTTACTTCTGTTGATAATAATTGTCAGCGGTGTCCTTATATATTCAAAGACAAACAGTATGGTTGATGAAAATATCCATGAGGAACTAAACCAGGTTGCTGATATGTCAAAAAGCATTATCCAAAGCTCCGCTCGCACATCCATAAAGAACTACCTTAGAGGAGTTGTTGAAAAAAACTTAGATATAACAGCCCATTACTATAAAGAGTTTCAAGAAGGCAATTTAACAGAAAAAGAAGCAAAAAAACAGGCTGAAAAAGTTCTCAGTTCTCAAAAAGTAGGAAAAACCGGGTATCTTTATGTGCTTGATTCTCAAGCTGTTGTTATTTATCATCCATCGGAATCTTTAATAGGTGAAAGTCAGGATAATTTTGAATTTATAAAGAAACAGATGCGGGAAAAGGAGGGATATATTGAATATATCTGGGCAAATCCCGGTGAAAAAAAAGAGAGAAAAAAAGCTCTTTATATGGGTTATTTTGAACCCTGGGACTGGATTGTCTCCGCATCTTCCTATCGTTCCGAATTTGTCAATCTGATAAATCCTAAAGATTTAGAAGAAGAGATCTCAAAAATAAAAATAGGAGACAGTGGTTATATTGTACTTTTTGACACTGCAGGAAAAATACTTTTTCATCCGGATATAGAAAAGGGTACCGATTTAAAAAATGCCCGTGATGCCGAAGACGATCTGTTTATACAAAAAATTTTAGAAGCAAAAGACGGCAACATCAGTTATGTGTGGGCAAACTCCGGCGAATCGGATGCTCGTGAAAAGACCGCATATTTTCGTCATCTTCCTGATTTGGAATGGATCGTCATGGCTTCACTTTATCCTGAAGAATATAATATTCGTAAAAAACAGATATTGATGATTATTTTTATAACTGTCTTGCTGGCATTCCTCATAATTTTTATCATCATTCTTTTAAATCCGAGCCGTAAAGAACTCCGGGAAAGTCATAATCAATTCAAAACAACAGAAGAGGAAAAAGAAAATCTTCAAAAACAGCTTTTTCATGCCCAGAAAATGGAATCTGTGGGACGACTTGCAGGTGGGGTAGCCCACGATTTCAACAATATGCTCGGTGCCATACTCGGCCAGACAGAGCTGGCTCTTCTGAAAATAAATCCGGATGATACTTTATACAGACATTTAAAAGGCATCAAAAAAGCGGCGGAGCGTTCGGCCAGTCTCACCAATCAGCTTCTTGCCTTTGCAAGAAAACAGAACATCTCTCCCGAAGTTTTGAATCTAAATAAAACCATAACAGGAATGCTCGATATGCTTCAGAGACTTATAGGTGAAAACATAGAGCTCAAATGGAAACCCTGTCCAAAAATACGGCCCGTTAAAGTTGATTCCTCTCAGATTGATCAAATTATAACAAATCTGTGTGTCAATGCAAAAGATGCTATTTCAGATACCGGTAAAATAGTCATAGAAACTTCAAATGTAACTTTTGATGAATCTCACAGCGGAAATAAAATAAATTTTATCAAAGGTGATTTTGTACAGATATCTATCAGTGACAACGGCTGCGGAATGAGTCCGGAAATAAAAGAACATCTTTTCGAACCGTTTTTCACCACAAAAGAGATCGGAAAAGGTACAGGCCTCGGACTTGCCACAGTACACGGCATAGTAAAACAGAACAAAGGTTTTATCAATGTCTACAGTAAAAAAGAACAGGGTACTGTTTTTAACATATATATCCCTGAACATAAAAGTAAAGAGGAGGAGAAATCAATAACCGCCGTTAAACAGGAGAAACTTTTAAAAGGAAGCGGAACCGTTCTTCTCGTGGAGGATGACCCCCTATTTCTTGAAATAACAAAAGATATGATAGAAAAACTGGGATACACCGTATTGTGTGCCGACACTCCCGGAAAAGCTTTGAATACAGCATATGAATATTTAGATAAGATAGATATTCTGCTCACCGATGTGGTAATGCCGGAAATGAACGGACGGAAACTTACAAAAAACATTCTGTCAATATATCCAGATATTCATTGTATATTCATGTCAGGTTACGCTGCAAATATAATTGCTAATAAGGCTGTTATCGAGGAAGGGATTGATTTTTTAAAAAAACCTTTTTCCATTACCGATATAGCCGACAAATTTAAAAAAGTTAACCGAAAGGATTGAATACTTTTATAATCACTCAAATGGAGAAACAGTAATGAAAATATTGCTTGTGGAAGACGATTTTACCAGTAGAACTATTCTTGCCGACATGTTAAAAAAATCCGGTTACGAAATTGTCGAAGCTTCCGGAGGCTCCAAAGCCTGGGAGATTCTGCAGAAACCGGACTCCCCTAAACTTGTTATTCTTGACTGGATAATGCCGGTGATGGACGGGATGGAGGTTTTAAATCGGGTAAGAAATTTACAAACTGATAAACCTCCTTATATTATGATGCTGACATCAAAAACTGAAAAGGAGGAGATCATCAGAGGTTTGAATTCCGGGGCTGACGACTATCTGACAAAACCTTTTGACTCAGATGAATTGCGAGCCAGAGTTGAAGTCGGCCGACGAATGGTGGAAATCCAGAACACCCTTTTTGATAAAGTAGAAAAGTTGCGTCTTGCCATGGAGGAGATCAAAACTTTACGCGGCATTTTGCCCATATGTTCGAAATGCAAAAAAGTCCGGGATGATAAAGGTTACTGGCATCAGGTAGAAACCTATCTTCAAAAACACAGTGATGCCGAATTCAGCCACGGAATTTGTAATGAATGTGCCGAAAAACTTTATCCCGATTTTGTTGCCGGTAAAAAAAGAAAAAACAATGAATGAACTTTTTTAAGATATAATCAGTTTATTTGAAACCAGAAGGTCCGGTTTATGGAAAATAAAGAAAACATTTTTAAAAACTCACAGTTCAAATCATTTATGAAAAACATTCCGGGCATTACCTACCGATGCAAGATTGACAAATACCGGACAATGCTCTATATGAGCGATGCAGTTGATTCGATTATCGGTTACCCTCCCGATGATTTTATAAATAATGCTGTGAGAACCTATGCAAGTATTATTGATCCGGATGACCATGATTTTGTAA
>JAWOGE010000222.1:0-3331 GCA_046497165.1 bacterium
TCAATCGGGAGTAAAAGTTATTGTTTCTGAAGCAAATCTTCATGAATTTGACTATATACTTTTTATAAATCTCATAAAAGAACTCCTTTCTATAAATTCTGACGGTGAAAATACTATTAAAAGTAAAATCAGAAGATTTTTCGGAGAAGATGTTGAAAACAAACTTGATATAATAACCGCTATACTCGCTCTTAATTTCCAACCTCTCAAGCATCGACTTCCAAGGAATGAAATACAATATCTTATCTCTTACATGCTTTATGCGGCGGCACTGGAAAATCCGGTGATATGGATTGTACACAATGCCGGACACATAAACACGAGAGCAACAAAGCTTTTTGCCAATCTTAAAAAGTCTCTTCGTCACATACCCCTTGAAATAATTTTTGTTACGGAGGAAGATTCCAGGATTTTGACCATAGCAGAAAAAGATGAACTATGTTTTTTCCCGGGAATGGATAAAAATGAAATAATGAATATCCTGGCCGAACATCTTAACACCAGAAGACTCCCTGCGGATATTGAAAAGAAGTTGCAAACATTCGGGAATAACATTCTTTTTGCTATTCATTTTATAGAGTTTCTCAAGGATCAGGGCCTTATTTTTGAGATGAGGGACACATGGAGATTTTCCAAGTTACCGGAAAATCTTGAGTATCCGGACAACATAGACAGTCTTGTAATGCTGAGACTTGAGCTTCTTGAAAAAAAGACAGCGAATGTGCTTAAAAAACTGGTTCTTCTGAATCTTAACCCCATCCCTGTCCCTCTCATAAAACTTTCATCAATAGATGAAAAAGTTTTGTCTGTTCTCATAAAAAAACACTTTGTTGTAAAGGATGGCGATTTCTACACATTCACATCCAACACAGTCCTTAATATTTTGCGTAAGAATGTAAAACTTGAAGGTGATAATACCCATTTCTTCAGAGATATAGTGGCAAACCTGTCAAAACTTCAGTCTCCGGTCTTTAAAGTAAATAAACACTGGCTGCTTTTGAAATTCATAATACTCGGATCCATAAAAGATCAGAAATTGAATCCGTTTCTTTTCACTGCCGCAGCTTATATGGAAAAAATAGGATTTCTTGAAATGTCACAACGCATATATCAGGCAATTCTCGGAAATCTTGAAAAAAGTGCGTCCTATGAAAACCTCAAACTTCTTATAGATTTCAAAAATTCCAAAATAATGAAACAGATAGAACCTGAATGGGCAAAAATATTTTGGGACAAACTTCAAAAAGCAGCTTCAAAGAAAAGATTCCGACAACTTGATCTTTACGCCCGAACTCAGACTCTTCTCATTAACGACAAAAAACTCGATATTGAAAAACTGAGTGCCCTTATAAAAAAGCTTCATCAATTCGGTTGCTACGAAGAAGAACTTACCACCATTGATCAGACAGTGGAAAAACTTCTTGAAAAAGGGAACCTCAGTGTTGCTGAGAAATTTGCAAAACGAGCAGTATATCTTCTTGAAAAAGAAAAAGAAGAAACCAAACTCATATCCATATTAAGATGCCGGTTTGCTTGCTCTCTCGCCGAAATAAAAATCATGTTGGGAGCTTACGCTGAAGCTCGTTCCATACTTGACAAACTTTCGGACAGCAGCATAAATTCCAATACATTTTTATCCTCCAGACGAAGTTATCTTTCGGGACAACTGAATTTTCTTACCAACAAAGATTGGGAAAAAGAGATAAAAGAGGGATTTTTCAAATCTTTGAAAGGTCTGGATTTTAAAATGATTAAAAAGTACTTTGAATTTTTCCATAAAAACAGCTTGACCGAAAAAGATTGGGTGAAGCCTTACAATCATTTTCATTTCATATTGGATTTCCATCCCGACTGATTAAACCTGAACCGTCCGACTCTCTCATTGAAAAATGAAAAAGCTTTCTGTTCTTAAGAGATTACAAAAATCGCCGATTAACCTTCGGGTGAACCTCAGATTTTGTGTAACTCTTCTGAATCAGAATTTTTTCCCATGTTTTCTAACTCAGAATCGAACGATTCAGGTTAAAATCTCTTTGCATTGGCAAACAAAATCTGTATAATTGCTTGAGAAACAATTTATTTTGTCTTACAGGGAGGAGTTATGGATCAATTGCTGACCAGCTATCCTTTTGTTTTTGACGAACTTGATAGCGGTTTTTCCTACAATCGTATAATTGTTGATGATAAGGGAAATCCGGTAGATTATGAGATTCTTTTCTGCAACAAAAAGTTTGCTGATTTTATGGGAATCAAAAAAGATAAACTTATGGGAAAACGATTTTCACAAATTAATACTCAAAGGGAGGATGATTTTGACTGGCTCTCTTTTTACGGTAAAATAGCTCTTCAAAAAGAAAAAAACACTGTGGAACGCTACAATCGTTCAGATAAGTGCTTTTATAAAATAAAAGCTGTTTCTCCCGAAAAGAATTTTTTTATTGTCCATGTATCAGATATAACGGATTTTAAAAAGTCAACCAGTATGCTCAATGAAATCAGACACAGATATGAAACCATATTTTCCAATACGGAAGATCCTCATGCGGTTCTTGTAAATGAAAAGTTTCAGGATTGCAACGATGCTTCTCTTTCTATGATGTGTACGGAAAATCGTGACTATATTATCGGTAAATATCCTTGGGATGTATCTCCCGAATTCCAACCCGACGGTGTAAAATCCGAAAAAAAGGCCAGACAGCATATTCACAGAGCCCGGGCAAACGGAAGTACACATTTTGAGTGGCATCACAGAAATGCGGCCGGAGTGGTTTTTCCTGCGGAAATACATCTGACTTCGGTAACCTTGGGTGTGGAGGAGATGATCTATGTGACATGGCGTGATATGACAAATCTGAAGGAAGCGGAAATAAAAAGAGCAGAAACAGAGGAAAGATTCAGAAAATTCACTGAGTTCAATCCTGCTGCCATAATGATTTATCAGAATGATGTTTTTGTCTATGCAAATCCTGCTGCTGAAAAAATAAGCGGCTACAGCTTAGAAGAGCTCCGGGGGAGGAAGTTCTGGAGTTTTGTTCATCCCGATCACATAAATTTAATAAAAAACAGGGGCAGAGCACGCCAGCACGGGAAAACTCCTCAGAGACATTATGAATTTAAAATAATAAGCAAAGAGGGACTTGAAAAATGGGTGGACTTCCGAGCTGAAAACATCACACTTTCCGGGGAAAATGCTGTTTTACTTTCCGCAGTGGATATTTCTCACAGAAAAAAAATAGAGGAGGATCTTCGACGAAGCAGAGAGCACCTGGACATTACTCTTGATTCCATAGGTGATGCTGTCATATCCACAAATAAAAACGGAATTATAACC
>JAWOGE010000344.1:0-3335 GCA_046497165.1 bacterium
ATATTATAGAAGAGGTGGGGCGCATTCACGGATATACAGCAATATTTCCTAAACAGCCTGAAACTCCCATGGAGCCTGTCGTAAAAAACAGAAACACAACCCGCGAAGATGAAACCAGAGAGATTCTGTGGAGAACATTTGGTGCTTATGAAATACTCTCCTATGTCTTTCTCAACAAAAAAGATTTGTCAGTTCTGGGACTGAGAGAGAAAGAACTCACTCGTACAATTGAAAAAAGAGAATCACCCTATTTACGAAACAGCATGGCAACAGGCATGATTCGTGCTGTTGCAAAAAATCTCAAAAACACCGACAGATTCAGACTTTTTGAAATAGGTCATATTTTTCAGCGAGAATCAGAATCTTCCCGTCTCTCTTTTGCGGTAACGGGAGAAAATAACATTTTTCTGTTTCTCAAAAAAGTTGTAAACACCATAATGAAAGCCTTTAATGTACCGGTTCACTGGTTTTTAAGACCGGATTCTAAAAACAGCTTTATCTCCTCGGACAAACTGCTTCATCCCGGACGATCAGCTATCCTCAAAGCTGTAAACAAAAACATCGGAATACTGGGAGAACTACATCCCCGGACAGCGGAACAATTTAATCTTTCACAAAGAACAGGTTATTTTGAAATTGACCTCAATAAACTTTTTTCACTTCCTTCAAGTAAACTTCAATACTCTTCTCTTTCCGTCTGTCCTTCAACTTTTTTTGAATTCACCGTGGTTACAGAGAAAAAAACAGAGATAGCTTCCATTGTCAAAATAATAAAAAAATCCGTTCCCTCATCATTACTTTATGCCTGGGAACTGATCGATTCTTACGAAGGTAAAGCTGTCCCCGACGGACACATAAGCCTGAGTTTTAAAGTTGTTCTCAACGCAGGGAACAGAACTCTCGAACCCGGAGAAATAAAAAAAATCCAGGATAACCTAATATCAGATATCAGAAAAAAAGGTTTTAAACTCAAAGGAGATTGATTTGAACAAGCCGATACTAATAAAAACAAAAAAACAGATCGAAAAAATCAGAGAAGCGGGACAGGTTCTTTTTAAACTTTACAATCGTCTGGAATCCTATATTGAACCCGGAGTAAGTACTCTTCAGGTAAACAACTATGCTGAAAAATTCATAAAAAAGCATGGCGGCTACCCCACTTTCAAAACAGTACCCGGATACAAACATGCACTTTGTATATCCATAAACAACGAAATTGTTCACGGTATTCCGCGTAAAGACAGAATAGTAAAAAAAGGAGACATTGTTTCTGTGGACGGAGGCGTTACCCTCAACGGATATATCGGTGATTCCACAAGAACTTTTCTAATGCCCGGAGCATCTGAAAAAGCAAAAAAACTGAATGAAGTTACAAAAAAAAGCCTGATGCTCGGCATAGAAAAAGCCGTACCGGGAAACAAAATGGGCGATATAGGCCACGCAATACAAAGTTACGCCGAAGCTGAAGGCTTTTCTGTGGTGAGAAAATATGTAGGACACGGTACCGGCATACAACTTCATGAATCGCCGGCTGTGCCGCATTACGGAAGTCCCGGAGAAGGGATGGAACTTAAAGAGGGAATGGTTCTTGCCATAGAACCTATGATAAATGAAGGAAATTACAATACAAAAACACTTGAAGACGGCTGGACTGTGGTGACAACTGACGGACTACTGAGTTGTCAGTATGAACATACCGTTGCTTTGACATCAAAAGGTCCGGAAATACTTACGGGAGAATAAAAAATGGCAAAAAAAGATAAGAACTCTTTTTTCAAAAAACTTATAAAGTATCTTCTTTTGATTTTTCTCATCGCCAACTTTTGCTGGGATGGAAAACCGCTTTACAAATACATCTATTCCGGAAATGAACCGAAAAAGATAAAGAACGGCGTGGAAAATTTAAAGAAAGAGACAGACCGGCAAATTGATAAAATAAAAGACAGGTCGGACAAATACATAAAAAAGGCCCGGGGCTCTGTAAAAGATGTAAAATCAGATATAAAAGAAAAGTATGATGGAAAAATTCCCACAGGAACCATCCTTAAAAAAGAGCAGGAAGAGATGGAAAAGCTCATAAAAGAAAAAACAGACGGCAAATAACTTTCATCCCATGAATACAGAAGAACTTTTTTCTCGGCTTGTTTCCTGGATTGAAAAATTTCCATCAAAGCCCATGGTGGAACAGCTTGCAGACGAAAAACACACCCCTTTTCAAATTCTTGTTTCCACAATGCTCAGTGCCAGAACTCGTGATACAGTTACCATAAGGGTTTCAAGAAAACTTTTTAAAACAGCTGCCTCTCCAGGAGATATATGTGAGCTTGGAGAAAAAAAACTTCTTGATATTCTAAGACCTGTTGGTTTTTATAGAACAAAAACCAGAAATCTCATTGCAAGTTCCGAGATTATTCACAAAAAATATAACGACATACCCCCTGATTCACTGGAAGAACTTACAGCTCTACCGGGAATCGGAGAAAAAACAGCAACTCTTGTCCTCATAAGAGTTTTCTCTAAAAATGATATATGTGTGGATACGCATGTTCATCGAATAACAAACATGTGGGGCATTATATCTGAAAAAACACCGGAAAAAACAAGAAAAGCACTGCTAAAAACAGTTCCCCGAAAATACTGGAAAGAAGTAAATCGCACACTTGTAACCCTTGGACAGAACATATGCGGTCCCGTTAAAAAAGAATGTAAGCTGTGTCCTGTGAAAGAGCTCTGCCCCGTTTTTCATAAGTTTTGCGGAGATTGCAAAAAATGATGTTCCTTTATTTTCTTCTTTTGACAGCACTGGACTTGAGAGTTTTCGACATTCAGGAGGAATACTATCTTCTGGTAAACAGCGGCCTGGAAAATGAAGAACTCAGTTTTTCAACATACCGTGTTCCCAACCCCGAAAGAGTTGTACTTGAAATTGACGGAAAAATTTCCGGCATGCCTGAAATCGGTGTCAATGAAAAACTTGTTTCACGCGTACAGCTTAAAAAGTCTGAAGCTTCTGTACGCTTTGTATTTTTTGTTGAAGAAAATGTTTTTTATAATATTTTCAATCGAAAGAACACTTTACTGATAGCCTTTAAAAAAGGACTCTTCCTGTCAGAAGGCAACATGGACACCGTTCTCGATGATGTACGCAACCGTCTGGAAAAGATAAGAAAAGAAAAAGAAGAAGAAAAAAAGATTGCAGAACTTAAAGAGAAGCAAAAAAACAGCTCTGTTGAGCCCGATAGAAAGAAGAAATCTTATGAACTTGCCCTTGCAGAGCAATGGAAAGAAAAAAGAGAAAGAAAAAAACAGCGTGAAGAAGAAAAAAGAAAAAAAAT